>JAYUXQ010000414.1:0-4783 GCA_043752905.1 Nannocystis sp.
GGTGACGTCGAGGCTGACGCCCGCGAGCACGAGGATCGCCCCGAGCGTGAGCTCGTCGAGCGAGCGCGGCGCGGTCAGTGGGTCGTGCTCGCATGCACACGCCGCCGGCGCAGTAGCAGCAGCAGCGTCGTCAGGAACGCGAGCGCAGCCGCCGGTCGCGGCGTGCTCCGGCAGCCGCAGCCGTCGTCGCCGTAATCTTCCGGTAATCCCGGTCCGCCGCTGCCGGTTGCGCCGGTGGAGTCGCCCGTCGTCGGCAGACCTCCGTCGCTCGTCGGGCTCGCGGTGGCGGTGACGATCGGATCTTCGCCGGTGTCGCTGGTGGGCTCGCCCGTGGTGCCGGAGGTGTCGGCGGTGCCGGCGGTGCCGGAGGTGTCGGAGGTGTCGGAGGTGCCGGGATCGCCGGTGAGAGTGTCGGTGCCGGTCGCGGGCTCGAGGTCGACGCGGGTGATCCGTAGGGCGTCGGCGACGAGCGAGCGCTCGAGCGTGACCAGCTCGCCGGTGTTGTCATCGATCCGCACGGAGTGGTCGGTCGCGGCGGCGAAGGTGTACTCGCCGAGGCTGACCCAGCCGCTGGCCTGCGACTGATCGACCGGGATGACCGTCTCGCCCATCGCGTGCTGGACGCGATAGCTGGTCTGCTCGCTCTCGCCGAACGGCTGCTCAACAAAGGTCTCGAGCGAATAGGTGCCGGCCTCGGCGAAGTACAGGCGCCAGATCGCGTAGTTGGAGGCGGTCGCGTACTCGGTCGCGTTGGTCCACACCAGCGAGCCGCCCTCGCCGACGGCCTCGTCACGCCAGTACTCGAGGTCGCCGTGCAGCTCGAGGCAGGCGGCGCCGTTGTCGATCGTGCCGCCGTCGGGCGCGATCGTCCCGCACGGCGGGCAATCTGCGGGGCACAGGAAGGGGTCCTCGCCGAAGGTGCACTTGGCGTCGCCACATACGGCGCCGCCGACGGTGTAGCCCATGAGCGCGTCGAGGCCGCCGTTGAAGGTGTCGACGTCGACGGGGCCGGCGATGCCGGAGACACTGCCGCAATCGCAGTACTGATGCGCGGCCCAGGTCGGCCAGTAGTCAGGGATCAGCGGGCAGCCGGCGTTGTAGTTGGGGATCCACAGCGGATGATCGATGAACTCGCTGGTGCCGACGTTGTCGTTCCAGTAGTAGTAACCGCTGTAAATGAACGGGGCGACGCCGGTCGCGGCCTCGACGTGATCGAGCCACGCACGGATCGCGTCGGCGTAGGCGGTCTTGCCGACGAGGTCCTGACTCTCGACGTCGAGCATCGGCGGCATATCACCGGGTTGCAGCGGACCGGTCATCGTCAGCAGCTTGTCGGCCTGGGCGATCGGGTCCTGCGAGGGCTCGAAGAATTGATAGACGCCGGTGTGGATCCCCGCCGCGCGCGCCCCCGCGAGGTTCTCCTGGAACTTGGGGTCCTCGAATTGCAGCCCGTGCGTGACGCGAACATAGGCAAATACGATGCCGTCCGCGGCGACGGCGTTCCAGTCGATGGTGCCCTGATAGTAGGAGACGTCGATGCCGGGCAGGGTGTCACCCGCGGCGCACATCTTGACGGCCTGCGGGCCGGCGTTGGCGTCGCTGAAAGTCAGGCCGTCCCCGAGACCGTCACCCATGGCGTTGCCGTACGGTCGCGCGGCGAGCGGTGCAGCGGAGGCGTCGAGGCCGGCGAGCGCGAGGCCGAGGGCGAGAGGGGCGCAGGGGAGGACGCGAAGGGCAGCCATGTCGCCACGGTGGCACCCGCGAGCGCGCCAGGACAAGCGCTTTTTTGATCAACGCTTCATCGCGTCGGTGAGGTCGACGATCGCCTTCCACTGCTCGAGCTGGCGGGCCTTGGCGTCGGTCTCCTCCTCAAGGGCCCGCACGCGCAGGCGCAGGTTGGTGGCCATGGCGTCGGCCATCTCGGCGAGCTGGGCGGATCGGGCGGCGCGGCGAAACGGCTGCCACTTGAGGATGACGAGCGCTAGCACGACCATACCGCCGAGCACGAGGCCAGCGGCGATCGTGCCCTCGCCGTCGAGGGCGGCGTAGATGCCGGCGCCAAGCACCGCGAGCGAGAGCACGGAGACGACGACGGTGGCCTGGCGCAGGCGGGCGTGGCGGCGGCGCAGCTGCTGGGCGGACCGCAGGGCGAGCAGCTCGAGCTCGGCGAGCGGCTTGACGGCGAACACGTCGGGGGCGGCGACGCCGTGCAGCAGGCTGGTGCTCCAGCTCTTCGTCAGATCGATCGCGGTGCCGCCGGGGATGGCGGCCGGGAACGCGGCCGAGGACGGGGAATGGTGGCGCGAATGGACCACGTCGTCGCCGGCTCGCAGGTCGCGGGCATCGAGCACGGTGTCGGCGACCGCGGCGTCGCGGATCGCGGCCTCGGCCCGCTGCCGCAGCTTCTTCAGGTTGTGGGCGATCGCCGGGTTGTGGCGGGCCGCTTCGACGAGGAACTCACTCATGGCGCCGCCAGGACTGTCGCACAAACTGCGCCCAGGGACGCCGCGAGCGGCCGAGCGCCCGCCCGCGCCGCCACGTGAGCTTGCCGCGCGGCGGGCGGCATCGCGCGTAACGGGCGCCGCGCGTGGACCCGCTCGCGGGAGATCACAGTCGGGCCTGCACGTGTCGACCGCCGCCGTCCAGGCCGCCGTGGATCGTCGGCGCCGCGAGGCCGAGCCAGGGGTCGCTGCGCGGGGTCAGGAACAGCTCGTCGTAGATACGAAGGTTGAGCGCCTCGAGCTCGAGCGGCCCGGTCGTCTCGGCGAACCATTGATGGATGCTGCGGTGCAGATCGAACTCGTTGCGCAGGGTGTCGAGGGCGAGGTCACGGCGCAGGCGTTCGGTCGCGACCGCGAAGTCGGCGGCGTCCCGCGTGGGGTCGCCCGAGCGCCATTGTTGGCTAGCGAGCCGCGCGAGGGCCGGGTTGGACAGCTGGACCTCGGCGCTGTGGCGGTCGGCGAGGCGATCGAAGACCTCGGTGTCGGTCAGCGGGGTGACCGGCTCTCCGAGCGCGGCGAGCATGCCCACCTCGATCGAGGACTTCGTCGGGGCGATCATCGCGGCGTTGCCGGCCCGGGGCCGGTCGGCGACCTGCGGACGTTGCGGGAGCTGGCGCGAGCGTTGACCGATCGCCCGCAGCTCGCGGTCCCACGCGAGGTCGAGCTCGACCAGGCGCCTGGCGTGATGGTCACGCAGCGCCCGCGTGCGCGCGGCCGGCTCGAGATCGACGGTGGTGATGGCGAGGCCGGCGGCGCGCTCGAGGCCGGCGATGAAGGCCGCGGGCGTGGCGAGCCCGGGGAGGGCGTCGACCACCCGACCCTCGCGGTCGAGCACGTCATGCACGCTGTTGCCGGTGATCGTGCTCTCGATCGTGCGGCCGTCGCCGAGGTCGATCGTGATCTTCGGGGCCGGACGCTCGCTGTGCCAGTGCAGCACGAAGCGGGCGCGCAGCAACGTGGCGACCGCCGGGTCGGGGTAGAGCAGCGCGCGGAACAGGCGGCTGTTGGCGCAGCTGAGCTGCTCGCGCAGGTCCCCGAGCAGGCGCAGCGAGAGGATCGGCCGGCCGCTCGCGCGGGCCGCCTTTTTGGCCTGCTCGAGGTCGGTGTACCAGTACAACTGCGTGGCCGCGCAGTCGCGCTGGCCGCAGATCTCGTCGAGGCTGGCGAGCAGCTGGGATCGTGCGACCTTCGTGGCTGTCCCGGGGGACAGGTTCGTGGCGGCCGCGATCGCGTCGCCGTGCAGGGCGAGGAAGGCGGCGAGGCCCGCGGGTCCGGCCGCGCGCAGGCGCGTGCGGGCGGTCGTGGCGACCCGCTCGTCGCCAGCGGTGGCGAGCGCGGCGAGGGTGCGCAGGTCGTTGATGCTGGCGACCATGGCGTCGGCGATCGCGGCGACGTCGTGGTCGGCGCGGGCGGCCTGGGCGGTCGGCGTGGGCAGGCCGAGCAGGACGGCGGCGACCATCGTCGCCATCGTCGCCATCATCGTCGTGGGGTTCCAGCGGGAATGAGTCGTCTGCATGTTGCGCTCCGTGTCGGGGTACAACGTGCAGTCTGGCCGGAACATGCGGGTGCCCCGGTCAAGGCTCTGTAAAATCAGCCGTTGTAGGACTCGTCCTGCTCGATCTTGCTGAGGACCCAGTCGAACTCGCCGCGGGTCAGGTGCGTGCCGCAGGCCTCGCAATTGCCGGCCATGTTGATGCGATCGAGGGGGGCGCCGCAGTTGGGGCAGGCGCCGCTGGTGCGCGGCGAGCCGCGGACGCCGGCGCCGCGGATCAGCGTCCAGTACTCGCTGTAGGCGCGCGGCGTCTTCGGGTTCCCGGATACCGGGCGCTCGTCGGCGACCCGCACGGTGTAGTCGATGCCCCGGGCCCAGAAGCGCACGGAGATCGCGTCGAAGTGGTGGTCGCGGGTCAGCTTGACGACCTCCATCCGCGAGATCGCGACGTCGACGAGCACGTTGCGCAGGCCCTGTGCTTTGTAGGCGTCGATCCAGTACGAGAGATAGTTGTAAAGCGCGTCGGACACGTGGGGACGGATCGTCCGCAGGTCGCGGGCGGTCCACGCGGTGTTGAGCGCGGCGTGGATCTCCCGTACGCGCCGCTCGAGCGCGGAGGTGGCGACGGACCGGTCCTGCGCCGCGAACTCGCCGTGGCGGGTCTCGATGTCGGCCTGGCGCACGGTGACGAAGTGGGTGCCCTGCTCCGCGACGTCGCCGGTCAGCGCCGGCGGGCGCTCCTCCTGGCTCTGCAACGACACGCCGGCGAGCCACCAGTCGAAGCGACCGC
>JAYUXQ010000415.1:0-1849 GCA_043752905.1 Nannocystis sp.
TCGGCGGTAACTTCGTCAACGCGTACCCGGTGCCGCCCGGCAAGATGATCCGCGTGGTCCACAAGTCGCGGCCCGGGTACACGCCGACCAAGATCGCCATCGATCTGAATCTGGCCGGAGGTGGAAACAATTACCTCGATTTCACCCTGCAATTCTATCTCTTCCCCGGCGGCGTGAGCACGGGGCAAGGCCTCGAGGTCGGCTCGCAGATGCGCGGCAACCAGTTCCTCAACAAGGACGGCAGCCAGATCCACGTGCCCTTCCCCGAGTATCGCAACGAGTCGATCGACGTGGGCAGCCTCGAGACGCTCGCCCTGGTCATCAAGAACAACGGGGCGGCCAACAACCTCGACTCGGCCTTCATCACCGTCTACTACAACAACAAGGAGTTCTACGCGCTGTGCAAGAAGCGCTGCGGCTGCGTCACTCCCCAGGCCGCACCCATGTGATGTGTGATGCCAGGGCCGGGCCGCGTGTGCGGCCCGGTCGTGGAGAAAGGACGTCATGACCGAACCACTGTACATCGAGCTCAACAAGGAGGGCGACTTCGACGGCGTCACTCCGATGCTGCAGACCCGGGACAGCTTCACCGTCTCGGGCCAGCGCTACTACAAGACCAACGTACCCGGCCCGGCCGGTGTGATGGATTCGACGATCTTCGGCCTGTTTAGCGACGCCAGCCCGAAGCTGGTCGGGTTTGCGGGCTCGTCGTTCAACCCGCAGTCCGTCGCCCGCGTCCTCACATCGGACCCGCTGAGCGCCGTCCGCGAGGAGATCCAGCTGACGCCGTATGTGCAGCACGTGCTCGTGTTCCCGGGCGACCGGATCGCCCTGCTCACGAAGGAGGGCGGGCGGGCGCAGGTCGTGCTCGTCGTCAACGAGCTCAACGAGGGGGACAACGTGCAATACGCGCTCGGGCACGCGACCTTCGCCCAGGTCCGGCGCCTGCGCTTCATCCGGGAGTCCGGGGTGCCCTTCGCGCCGAACCTGGGCGCGGCGCCCTGGCAACCCACCTTCGTGTTTAGCCCGCTGAGCGGCCTGCTCACGACGAACGAGAACACCACCGGCCCGATCCCCACGTCGGAGCTGTCCCTGTATCCGCGGCATCAGGGCGTCTACCTGACGGTGCGCTACGCGGGCAACGGCGCGACCCCGGGGAAGCTGCACCTCGTCGACGCGGAGACCCGGCAAGCGCGGGTGGTCCAGGCGGACCTGACCGCGGTGCTCTGGTCGCGGGTGCTGTTCGTCAGTCACGACGACATGATCGCCCTCGAGGCGAGCCCGGAGGTCGTCGGGAGCAAGCTGATCGCGGACATCGAGGTCGTCCGCGTGTTCCCCGGCGACCGCCTGCGAGGCCGATACGAAGGAGGCCTGTAATCATGGCACTGCTCGATCGACATCGCGTGGCCAAGCTCATCGAACTGACCGCCATGGAGCGGATCGTCACCGGCCCGGAGCGGATGATCCGCGAGCAGGACGTCGCCCTGCTCATCAAGGCCGCCTACGACGATGCGTCGGACACGGCGCGCGCGGCCTTCATGGCGCGCGTGCAGAAGATGCCGACGAGCGCGTGGCCGTGGAGCGCCGTCCAGGCCGCCTCTCCGCCGCCGGACATGCGTCCTCGCGGCGGCGGGGGCCTGGGCAACCTCGGGGTCCCGCAGCCGGTGGTGCCCACCACGCCGGCCCTCCTGATCCTCGTGCGCGGCGAGGCGGAGAGCGCCGACACGGACGCCGGTAACAAGCTCCCGGAGCGCGACACGCCCGAGGGGGCGGCGTGGGAGGCCCTGCAAACCGCGCTGGACCGCTGGGACACGGCGACGATCCGGCGGCACATGGGCACGCAGGGCTG
>JAYUXQ010000416.1:0-4779 GCA_043752905.1 Nannocystis sp.
CGTCCACGCGTGTCGGCGCGTGGTGAGATGGGCCGCCGTGGACGAGGCGATGACCGACGGACTCCGGGGTCGCGAGACGGGCGCTGGCCAGGGCCGCGAGGGCCAGCGCGATCGCGGCCGCGGGATCGGCCACCGTCTGCATGCGATCCGACACGACGCCGTCCGCGGCGCTGCGCAGCCATAAGCGGCCGCCGTCCTGCGCGATCGCCTCGACGGCGCCCTCGGCGAGCCGCGTCTGCTCGCCAGCGCAGTCGAACAGCGCGAACTTTAGCGACGACGAGCCGATGTTGAGCACCAGGACCGTCGTCATCGCCATGTCCAGTCGCGGACCTCGGGCAAGTCCTCCATGTGCTCGCGCACGTACTCACGGTGCCTGGCGAGCGCGGCGTAACATGCCTCGGTCAATTGCGCGGCGTCGGCTGGCGGGCGACGGGCCCGCTTCAGGGCCTCGATGCACAGGTGATATCGACTCATCTTGTTGAGTACGACCATGTCGAAGGGCGTGGTCGTAGTGCCCTCCTCGCGATATCCGCGGACATGAAAGCGGCCGGCGTTGGGGCGACCGTGCATGAACTGGTGGACGGCGCCGGGGTAGCCGTGGAACGCGAAGACGACGTCGGTGTCGTGCGTGAACAGGGCCGCGAAGGCGCGCTCGCCCATGCCGTGCGGGTGTTCGCCGGGCGCGAGCAACGTCATCAGGTCGACGACGTTGACGACCCGCACCGCGAGCCCGGGCGCGTGCTGGCGCAGCCACGCCGCGGCGGCGACCGTCTCCAGGGTCGGCACGTCACCGGCGGCGGCGAGCACGATGTCCGGGGGGTCGTCGGGGAGGTTGCTGGCCCAGCGCCACACCGATGCGCCGCGCCGGCAATGCTCGCGCGCGGCGGTGATGTCGAGCCACTGCAGCTGCGGCTGCTTGTCGATGATGATGAGGTTGACGTAACCTCGGCTGCGCAGGCAATGGTCGGAGACCGAGAGCAGGCAGTTGGCGTCGGGCGGCAGGTATACGCGGGCGACGGTGCCCTTCTTCGATAGGATCGTGTCCATGAATCCGGGGCCCTGATGGCTGAATCCGTTATGGTCGTTACGCCAGCAGGTCGAGGTCAGGAGGATGTTCAACGAGGCGATCGGGGCGCGCCACGCCAGCGACGCACACACGTCGAGCCACTTGGCGTGCTGCGTGGCCATCGAGGCGACGACCAGCGCGAAGGCCTCATAAGTGGCGAACAGGCCGTGACGTCCGGTCAGCAGATAACCCTCGAGCCAGCCCTCGCAGTTGTGCTCGCTGAGCACCTCCATGACGCGCCCGTCGGCGGCGATGTGATCGTCCCCGGGGAGGAGCGGGGCGATGAGGCAGCGGTTCTCGACCTCGTAGACGGCGCCGAGGCGGTTCGAGTTGGTCTCATCGGGACAGAACAGCCGGAAGTTGCACGCGGCGGCGTTGCGCACGAAGACGTCGCGCAGCAGCTCACCGAGCACGCGGGTCGACTCGTGGCGGACCGTGCCAGGCGTCGGGACCGCGACCGCATATGCGGTGAAGTCCGGCAGGTCGAGCGGGACGAGGCACTTGCCACCATTGGCGTGCGGGCTCGCGCCCATACGCTTGTGGCCCTCGGGCGCGAGGGCGGCGAGTCGCGGGACCAGGCGACCGTGGGCGTCGAAGAGCTCCTCGGGGCGGTAGCTGCGCAGCCACGCCTCGAGCTGGGCGAGGTGCGCGGGGTTGGTGGCGACGCCCGAGAGCGGCACCTGATGCGCGCGGAAGGTCCCCTCGATCGGGACGCCATCGACCACCTTTGGCCCGGTCCAACCCTTCGGGGTACGAAGTACGATCAATGGCCAGCGGGGCACGATCGTCGTGGCCGGGGCACCCGCCGTGCGAGCGGCCGCCTGGATCGCGCGAATCTCGAGGTAGCAGGCCTCGAGCACGCGGGCGAGGTCGGCGTGGACCTGCATCGGTTCGCTACCCTCGACGAAATGCACGGCATATCCATGGCCGCGAAACAGACTGGTGATCGACTCGTCGCTGGCACGCCCGAGCACGGTGGGTCCGGCGATCTTGTAACCATTGAGGTGGAGCACGGGCAGCACGGCGCCGTCGCGCGCGGGGTCGATGAAGCTGATGCCCTTCCACGAGCCCTCGAGCGGGCCGGTCTCGGCCTCGCCGTCGCCGACCACGGCGACGACCAGCAGATCGGGGTTGTCGAACGCGGCGCCGAAGGCATGGGTGAGCACGTAGCCGAGCTCGCCACCCTCGTGGATCGATCCGGGGGTCGGCGGGCTGACGTGGCTGGGTACCCCGTAGGGCGTCGAGAACTGGCGAAACAGCAGACGCATGCCCTCGGCGTCCGGGCTCACCTGCGGGTAGACCTCGCTGTAGGTGCCCTCGAGGTAGACGTTCGCCAGCACCGCGGGACCGCCGTGGCCCGGGCCGGCCAGGAAGATCACGTCGGCGTCGTGCTGGCGGATCAGGCGGTTGAGATGGGCGTAGATCAGGTTGAGCCCGGGCGAGGTGCCCCAGTGACCGAGCAAGCGCGGCTTGATGTCCTCGGTCCGCAGGGGCTCGCGCAGCAGCGGGTTTTTTCGCAGATAGATCTGACCGACCGTCAGGTAGTTCGCGGCGCGCCAGTAGGCGTCAATGGCGGTGAGCTCGTCGGGTGCGATCGGGTTGGTCATGAGTGCGTATACTTGGTGGACGAAAATGGATAATAACGGCGTGGAGGTGCCACCTGCCATTCGAATGACCACATCACCGGGACCAGCGACGCGGACCGCCTGTGCGCAGTTGCCCGCATGAATTCTCCCAGCCCATCGTGGCCGCTTTATGAGGAATATGCAGTATTTCGTCGCAACAACCCCCGCAAACCTCGGCAGGGGCCGGCGGAGGTCCGCCGGTGATCGCGCGGTCGTGGCCCCGGGTGCCGCTATTTCGGACTGCGCAATGAACGCCGCCGCGGTCGGGTCGCGTCGCCCACCGATGTTCCGCGCGATGCTCCGGCCTGTCGTCGCGCCAGCCGCTGAGCCCGGCGTGCCGGGCGTGCCGGGCGTCGATATACATTGCATACATTTCTCCGAGCGCAGCGCCGACAAACCGAGGGGCTCGGATGGACGACGGTCCGCGACTCGCGCGGCGATCGTCGTGACCGCGGCGTGTGATGGCCGGGCGGGCCTCGCTCGCATGGTCTGGCGCTTCCCCTCGTGCTTGGCCGGGCGAACCTGGCCCGCGTCACGCGGGTCAGGGACGCGGACCTGCCGCGTCAGGCCACGCCGACCCAGACCTCCGCGTGATGCTCCGTGCCGTCGTCATGCAGCGGGATCGTGCGCGCGACCTGATCGGCGCCGTCGCAGACGACGCGCATGACCCCGCGGCCGCCGCTGGCCGGCCCACGCACGTGAATGTGGTACGTGGTCCGGCGGAACCGGTAGTGGACGACGAACGACTCCCAGCCGGCCGGTAACAGCGGCTCGACGCGCAGTCGATCGACCTCGAGGTGGATCCCGAGCAGAGATTCGACCTGCAAGCGATACATCCAGGCGGCGGAGCCGGTGTACCAGGTCCAGCCGCCGCGGCCGGCGTGCCGGGTATTGGTATACACGTCGGCGGCGATCACATAGGGCTCGACCTTGTACCGGGCGATGGCGGCCGGGCTGTCGCCGTGATGCACGGGGTTGATCAGGCGAAACAGCTCCCAGGCCCTTGCGACGTCGCCCGCGGCGGCGAACGCCATCACCGCCCAGACGGCGGCGTGGGTGTATTGCCCGCCGTTCTCGCGGACCCCGGGGACATAGCCCTTGACGTAGCCGGGGTTGGCCTCGGAGCGGTCGAAGGGCGGGTCGAACAGCTGGATGAGGCCGAGCTCGCGCTTGACCAGCCTCCTGTCGAGGGACGCGAGGGCCTGGCGGGCATGCGCGGGGTCTCCGGCGCCCGTCAGCATCGCCCAGCTCTGCGGCAGGGAGTCGATCTGACACTCGACGTTGCTGGCCGAGCCGAGCGGCTCGCCGCTGTCGAAGTAGGCGCGGCGATACCATTCGCCGTCCCAGCCGTGCGCCTCGATGGCGACGTGCAGCGCGGCGGCGGCGGCCACACAGCGCTCCGCGAAGGCCGCGTCGCCTCTGGCCTGCGCGAGCGTGGCGAAGCGCCGGAGCACGTCGTACAGGAAGAACGCGAGCCACACGCTCTCGCCCTTGCCGCCGTCGCCGACGAGGTTCATGCCGTCGTTCCAGTCGCCGCTGCCCATGAGCGGCAGGCCGTGCTCACCGAGGCGCAGGCCGTTCTCGATGGCACGCACGCAATGTTCGTACACGGTGCCGGACTCCTCGGAGCGCAGCGGGAGGTCGTAATAGCTGTCCTCGTCGGGCTTGACCGGCCGGCCCTCCAGGTAATGCGCGCGCTCGTCGAGGACGCCGGTGTCGCCGAGCGCGGTGACATAGCGACATACGGCGTACGGGAGCCACAAGTAATCGTCGGAGATGCGCGTACGGACGCCGCGGCCCATCGGCGGGTGCCACCAGTGCTGCACGTCGCCCTCGCGGAACTGCTGCGCGGCGGCGCGGACGATCTGCTGGCGTAGCAGGCCCGGTTCGGCGTGCACGAGGGCCATCGCGTCTTGCAGCTGGTCCCGGAAGCCGAACGCGCCGCCAGACTGGTAGAGGCCGCTGCGGCCCCACATGCGGGCGGCGATCACCTGATAGAGCAGCCAGCCGTTGGCGAGGAAGTCGAACGCGGGGTCGGGCGTCTGGACATGCACGGCGCTGAGGGTGCGGTTCCAGTATGACCACACG
>JAYUXQ010000417.1:0-4778 GCA_043752905.1 Nannocystis sp.
GCGCGTCGCAGCCGATCCAAGGTCCACGAGGAAGACCTCGAGGCGCCCTGTGTCTCGCTCGCGCCACAGGCAGTTCGCCGGCGAGACGTCTTGATGCACGACCCGGGCATCGTGCAGCGTCGCCAGGGCATCGAGCACCTGCAGGGCGACGTCACAAACACGGGCCACATCGTTGCGGCCGTGCTCGCACATCTTGGTCAGAGGCACGACGCGCGGGATGTAGTCGAACACGATGAAGTGCTGGCCCTCGGACACGCCGGAGTGCAGAACAGCAACAAGATGCGGGTCACGGATCCGTGCGCCGAGACGGCCCTCTTGTTGGAAGCGCGCGACAGCTTCGGGGCTGCTGCCCTCGTCCAGCACCTTGATCGCCACCTTGGCCTGCGTCACGAGGTCCCGGCCGCAGTACACCCGCCCTTGTCCGCCAGCGCCAAGGCGCTTGTCGAGCTGATAGCGGCCAGCCAGAACCTTTTGCACCGCTCACTCCTCCGTCGTCTCCGACGTGTCAGGGCTCGGCTCGTCGTCAGGGTCGTCAGGTCCGGGTTCGTCGTCCCAGGTGCGAGCCTGCATGTAGGCCGCGATCGAATCGATGGTCCAACCCTCGTCACGAAGTCGGCGGGCCAGCTCCGCACGCTTCATGGCTGACCGCGGGTACTTCATGACGTTGCCCCGTCCGCGGACGGCCTCGGTCGGCGGCGGCAAGATGCCGCGCCGAGTCCATTCGCGCAGCGTCACGCCAGAAACTCCGGCCGCCTTCGCAACCTCGTCGCCGCGCGCAAACGTCCGGCGCGGTTTCGGCATCCTACGGGGCACTGCGGCGCAGTGTAGGCCGATATTGCCCATTTCTGCACCCATGAAAACGCACTTGTCATTTTCCGAATTTTCTTTAGCATTTTAATGCACGGAGGAACACACATGACACCGCCAGACAGCCTCATGGTCGCCGCTTTCGACCCTAAATTGTCCCGCTACATCGTACTAGGGCAAAGAGATCTGTCCTTCCCCACGGAGCTAGCAGCGGCCGACGCGGGCTGCATCGTGGTCCCGCGGCCGCGGGTCCCGCTGGGCATCGTCGCCGGCGCCGTCACCGAGCCGTCCCCTACCGAGCGGGCCGGACAACTCCTGAGGCGGCCGCCGGTGATCTCCGGGATCCCTGGCACCGTCCAGCTGACGGGCCAGTCGTCGCTCGCTGTTCGCGAGCACGACGCACCGCGCACATCCTCGCACGACAGGCGGCGGTGACCATGGCGAACAAGGTTGTCGTGACGCTCGAAAAGCTGGCGACGGTGCTCCGCGCGCAACGGGATCCGTCGCTTGTCCACGCTGGTTTTGACGACGAGGGAAGGCCCTTCCTGATCGTCGACCCCAGCAACCTCACGCAGCGTGATCGCTATGACTTCGCGTCGCTGTTCATGGAAGCGGCGGCCAATTTCACAGGCAGCTCCGCGGGCCGAATTGTCCACTGAAAGGCACCTACGATGGCAAAAGAACCGAAACTCAGCGATCCCCTGCCGTTCTTCTACCACGAGCCCAGCAAGCGGGTGCTCTACTTGGCGGCGGGCCCGTGTCTGTACGTCTTCACGATCACTGTCGCGGACCTGATGAAGCACGAGCCAGTCGTCAACCATGGGCCCGTGGTGCGGGACACGACTCACCCGTTCGGTCTCACGACAGCGGTCGCGTCGCTCGCGGAGGGTGGGACCCGCCAAGGGCTCGCGGACACGTCCGTGATGGCCGCCAACGAGTTGGAGGACACCTTGACGCTCTGGGCCGACTTCTGCGATGCGGTGGCCGACGCGCTAAACGAGGGCAAGGATCTCACGATCGTGCTGGCGAACACGTGGACGCTCGAAGACGCCGCGGAGATCAACCTGCACGACGACGAGGCGGCGAACGCCGCCATGGCGGGCGCATGAGAATCTCCCTGCCTGACCTCAACCTCGTCAACGCCGAGCGCTATCTGGTCACGGAAGCCCTGACGCGGACGGGCTCACTCATCGAGGCCGCGACGTTGCTCGGCACGAACCGCCATGCGCTTCGTCGCCTGATCACCAAACATGACGTCCAGTGGTGGCCCTACGCGCAGCAACAAGACCGCTGGCGCCGGCCCACGCGGGCACAGCGATCACGGGCGAACCGATCGCGGGCGAAGCGGTGAGCGCTTGCGTCAGCCAACCACGCAGGCGAGAGTGACTGTCATGCGCTCCAGCCTCGCGCTTGTCCTCGTGATGACCCTAGCGGTGCCGCCACGGCTCGCGCACGCGGGCGGATGGTCCCCGAAGCAGCACGCCGCGCTCGAGAAGATCACGGACCTCCAGACCGCTGGCGATCTCGCAGCGGCGGAGACGCTCGCCGCACAAGAATTTGCGCAGGACACAGCCCCGCCGGGCTTTCGTCGAGCGGTTGCGAAACAGGGCCTCGCGGTGGCCGAGGCCCTGTTCGTCGCCACAAAAGACGTCGCGCACCTGTGCGTCGCGCTCAAGATGATGCGGGTCTACCAGACCGACCTGATCGCCACCGAGAAGGATCGGGTGGCCATTCCGGTAGAGTTGGCGCGGCTTGAGGCCCTGGCGACGACAACAGCAGCGCCATGTGCAGCACGTCCACCGGCGCCACCTGCTCCCGCTGACCCACCGCCACCACTGGCGACGCCCCAACAGGAAGGCCCAGAACGACCGCCACAGGTTCCGCTCCCCGTCGCGGGGGCCGCCCGGCGGCCTCGCGCACAGATCGGCGTTGGAGCGGGATTTTTGGTCACCACCGCTGGGCTCGCCGCGGGCTTCGGAGGGTGCTTCGCCGCCCGCGAGCCAGAGGCCGATCGGATCCGGGCGCTCGACAAGCGGGCGACCGAGGCTCACCGCGAGCTGACCATGGCGGAGTTGGACGACATGCATGCTGCGGATCGCCGCTACGCCCGGCTGTCGAACACGGGCAAGGCCCTTGGCGTGCTGGCTGGCCTGTCCCTCGTCGTCGCGGTGGTTGTGCTGGCGATGCCCCCCCGGGTTCGGAGCAAGGCACGGGCCGTGGGGGCTGGCGTTCACATCAGATTTTAGCGCGCATCCGCGCGCGACCTGGAGTAACATGAAGCTGATGCACCGCCGTCTCTTGGCCCTCGCCTCGATCCTCGCGTCTTCGGCATGCACCGAGCACGCGCCCCCGTTTTACAACATCACGGACGAGGCGTCAGCGACGGGTACGACCGGGGCTGCCAGCTTCCCGGAGACGCCTGAGCAGACCACGACGACGAGCGACGCCGTCACGACGGGCGCGTCAACGGCGGGCGCATCAACAACGGTCGGCGAATCGGTCACCGCCTCGACAGCAACGGACGGCGGATCGGACTCCACGGGCGAGCCCGTGAACGCGAAGCCGGAGATCTACGGGTTCTCGGCCAGCCCGACCGCCATCTACGAGCCGGGGGCCGTGAGCCTGGAGCTGGACGCAAGCACCGACGTCATCGACGTGGACGTCTGGTACGGCGCGACGATGCTCGGCACCGTTCCCGCGGCGGCCTTCCCGTACAGCTTCGACGTCACGTCGCAGTCCATGTGCGACGGCCCGCAGACGTTTACGGCCACCGTCCGCGACGCGGAGGGGCTCACCGCCACCTCGCCGCCGGCCGACCTTTTCTGTCAGCTCCCGGCGCCGGGTAGTCAGGTCTACACGAGCCCGCTCAAGGGCCTCGCGTCCGCGACCGGGACCGCGGTCGCGCTGTTGCCGGACGGAGAGATCCTCGTCGCGGGCGCGCTCGACGGGCGGATGATGCTGTGGCGGCTCGACGCGGCAGGCGACCCTGTCGCCGGCTGGCCCAAGACGATCGCCGACTGGACGTTGGTGGAAGGTCTCGACGCCGACGAATCCAGCGCGACCGCGGTTGCGGTCGACCCCGCAGGAAAGTTCCTCGTCGTCGCGGGATTTGTAAAGAACGGCATCGCGTTTCGCCGCTACGTGGCGAAGCTCAACATCGACGGGGTCCTACTCTGGGAGGACGATGGCCAGGCGGACGGCGAGGAGGTCATGGGCCTGGCGGTGTCCGCGGCCGGCGACATCGTGACCGCGGGGTCGCTGCGAACCAGCCCGCTCGACAAGCCGCCTCTCTACGATGCGGTGACGGTCGGCTACACGGGTGGGGTCAAGGCGAAGCGATGGGCCCGCGTCTTCGAGAAGCCCGCCACGGACCCGAAGCCGGACGATTTCAACCTCGACAGCGAGCGGTGGCGCGGCGTCATCGCGCTA
Organism: Nannocystis sp.; assembly: GCA_043752905.1. Classification (GTDB taxonomy): domain Bacteria; phylum Myxococcota_A; class Polyangia; order Nannocystales; family Nannocystaceae; genus Nannocystis. Next base: position 4,237 of record JAYUXQ010000417.1, read on the forward strand.
GCCGATGGCCGCTTCCTCGTGTTCGGCGAGCGCGACTATCGGGACGGCGAAAACAAACTCTTCACACGCACGACGATGATCGAGGTCAGCGCAGACAACGAGATCTTCGGCGAGACATGGACCTCGCCCGGTAGCCAGTACGCCAACGATGCCGCGCTCGCCGGGACCCGCACCGACACGGGCTTCGCGTTCACTGGCTGGTGTCGCCACAAGAATCAGGGCGTGCAGCAGGCATGCATCCAAACTTTTGATGGCGACGGCACCCCGGGCCAGAGCTATGTGGAGCCGTGGCCGACGCAGACCGCCGGCCTGGGCGTGGCGCAGGACCGCATGCAGCGGCTCGTGGTCGCCGGGTACAAGTCGAAGCCGGGGGAGCTCGATGCCTGGGTCTTTGCGTCCATTGGCGCCGGTTACCCGCCCGCCTGGCAGCAGCCGCCCGTCAATCAGGGCGGGTGGGACTTCGCAACCGGGGTCGTCTGCGAGGCGTGGGGCAAATGCACTTGGGTCGGCAGCACGACGATCGACGGCCATCTCGCGGTCGT
>JAYUXQ010000418.1:0-4776 GCA_043752905.1 Nannocystis sp.
TTCCTTCGGCACGGTGACTCTCTCGCCAAGGTGTACTTTCGCCGCATGTCAAAACCCGCGAATAAGCCGACAAAGCCGAGCGTTTATAGCAATCAGGAGCTCAAGCTTTCTGCGTGTTTCAAGAATTGGCCGGCGACGTACTATTGCTGCACGCTTCGCGCACCGTCGAGGTCATCCACGCTCGAGAGCATGGATTGTCCGAGTTTGTCACGGGCCATATCCTTGGTGTCGTCGAAGTGGTCGACTGTACTCGGGATGTGCGAAGCCGATGGCATATCCCGGGACATTACGGCTGGTATCTAGCGATCCCGAGACGCTTCGCCGTACCCATTCCGTACCGAGCGCAAGTCGGGCTTTTTCACGTGAGTGACGAAGTGTTGGCGCAGGCAGCCGACGCGGGTGTTTGACAGGGCGGCTCGGGCGGGGTGCGATCCTGGCATGCTCTGCTAAGAAAGAACGTGCCGCCACGTCGCGCCCCTGCCGAGGTCTCCCCGCTCGACCTGTTCCATGAGCCGGTGCGGCGGTGGTTCCGGGCCGCGCTCGGCGAGCCGACGGCGGCGCAGGCCAAGGCTTGGCCGGCGATCGCCGCGGGACGCTCGACGCTGTTGCTGGCCCCGACGGGCTCGGGCAAGACGCTGGCGGCGTTTTTGGCTGGCCTGGACCGGTTGATGTTCTCGCCAGAGCCGCCGCCGAAGGAGCGCTGCCGGTTACTATACATCTCGCCGCTCAAGGCGCTGGCCGTCGACATCGAGCGCAACCTGCGGGCCCCCCTGGCGGGCATCGCCGCGGTCGCGCAGCAGCTCGGGGCGGAGCACCGCATACCGACGGTCGGGGTGCGATCCGGCGATACGCCGGCGATCGAGCGGGCCCGCATGATCCGCAACCCGCCGGACATTTTAATTACGACGCCGGAGTCGCTGTACCTGCTGCTGACCAGCGAGGCGCGGGCGATCCTCGCGTCGGTCGAGTCGATCATCGTCGACGAGATCCACGCGATGGTCGCCAGCAAGCGCGGCGCTCACCTGTTCGTGTCGCTCGAGCGGCTCGAGGCGCTGCGCAGGGCCGGCAAGGCGGAGGTGCCGCGGACCCAGAGGATCGGGCTGTCGGCGACGCAGCGACCGCTCGACGAGGTGGCGCGGCTGCTCGGCGGGGCCGAGATCGACGCGGAGGGGCTGGCGATCCCGCGGCACGTCGAGATCGCGGACGCGGGGGCGAAGAAGCTGTGGGACCTGCGCGTCGAGGTGCCGGTCGAGGATATGGCGAAGCTCGGCGTCGAGGCCGTACCGGCGGCGGTGGTCGAGGAGGCGGACGGGGACGAGGAGGCACAGGAGGGCGATGACCCGGCGAACATGCCCGATGGGGCAGGTACCGGGGGACATGTGCGGGCGGACATGTCCTCCGGGACAGAGGTGGCCGGGGGCGGGGATGCGGACATCGGCGCGGGTCGGTCCCGGCGGGCGGCGGCTGGCGATGCGGACATGTCCTCCGGGACAGAGGTGGCCGGCGTGGGCACGGCGTTCGTCGACCCTTCGCTGGCGCGCGGGCGCACGGGGCGCGCGGGTCGGTCCCGGCGCGCCGAGGCGGCGCCGGCCGGGGCGGTGGTCGCGGGGATCCCGAAGCCGGCCTCGCTGGCTGACCTGCCGTCGGGCTCGGCGGCGGGGGGGCGGCGGTCGATCTGGCCGTCGATCCACCCGCGGCTGGTCGCGCTGATCCGGGAGCATCGCTCGACGATGATCTTCTGTAACAGCCGGCGGCTCGCCGAGCGGCTGGCGGCGGCGATCAACGAGACGGCCGGGGAGGAGCTGGCGCTCGCGCACCATGGTTCGGTCGCGCGCGACCGCAGGCAGATGATCGAGGAGCGGCTCAAGCGAGGGGAGCTGCCGGCGATCGTGGCGACCAGCTCGCTCGAGCTCGGCATCGACATCGGCGCGGTCGACCTGGTGATCCAGATCGAGGCGCCGCCGTCGGTGGCCTCGGGGATCCAGCGGATCGGTCGCGCGGGGCATCAGGTCGGTGCCGTGTCGCGGGGGATCCTGGTGCCGAAGTTTCGCGGGGACCTGCTGGCGTGCGCCGCCGCGACGCCGCACATGAAGGCGGGGCACGTCGAGGAGAGCTACTATCCGCGCAGCCCGCTCGATATTTTGGCGCAGCAGGTGGTCGCGGCGCTGGCGATGGACGCGTGGGAGATCGACGATCTGTACGCGATGATCCGGCAGGCGGCGCCGTTCGCCGAATTGCCGCGGACGGCCTTCGAGGGGGTGCTCGACATGCTGTCGGGCCGATATCCGTCGGACGAGTTCGCCGAGCTGCGGCCGCGGATCGTGTGGGACCGGGTCACCGGGCAGCTCAAGTCGCGCGAGGGGTCGAAGCGGCTCGCGGTGCTCAGCGGCGGCACGATCCCCGACCGGGGGCTGTTCGGGGTGTTCCTGACCGGCGAGGCGGGCAAGCCGGGGCGCAGGGTCGGCGAGCTCGACGAGGAGATGGTGTTCGAGTCGCGGGTCGGCGAGGTGTTCGTGCTCGGCGCGTCGTCGTGGCGGATCGAGGACATCACGCACGACCGCGTGGTCGTGTCGCCGGCGCCGGGGCAGCCGGGCAAGATGCCGTTTTGGCACGGCGACAACCCCGGGCGGCCGATCGCGTTCGGGCGGGTGATCGGTGCGCTGTCACGCGAAATCGCGAAGGGCAGCGAGGCGAAGATCATCGAGAAGCTCCACGAGGAGCACGGGCTCGACGAGAAGGCCGCGGCCAACTTGAGAAAATATCTGCGCGAGCAGGCCGAGGCGACCGGCGAGGTGCCGAGCGATCAGACGATCGTGATCGAGCGCTACCTCGATGAGCTCGGGGATTACCGCGTGTGCCTGCTGTCGCCGTTCGGGGCCCGCGTGCACGCGCCGTGGGCGATGGCGATCGCGGCGCGGATCAGGGAGGACATGGGCGCGGAGGTCGAGACGATGTGGTCCGACGACGGCATCGTGCTGCGCTTCCCGGCCGCCGATGGGCCGCCCGAGGTCGACATCTTGTTGATCCCCGCGGACGAGATCGAGGATCGCGTGGTCGCGTGTCTCGGGGGTACGGCGGTGTTCGCGGCCCGGTTCCGTGAGAACGCCGCGCGCGCGCTGCTGCTGCCGCGGCGGTTTCCGGGCAAGCGCTCGCCGCTGTGGGCCCAGCGCCAGCGCTCGGCGGACTTATTAAAAGTGGCCTCGCGATACGGGTCGTTCCCGATGATCCTGGAGACGTATCGCGAGTGCCTGCGCGACGTGTTCGACCTGCCGGCGTTGACGGGGCTGCTGCGGCAGATCGCGGCGCGGGAGCTGCGGGTGCACGTGGTCGATACGCGCACGGCGTCGCCGTTCGCGGCGTCGCTGATGTTCGCGTACGTCGCCAACTTTATTTATGAGGGCGACGCGCCGATGGCGGAGCGGCGGGCCCAGGCGCTCGCGGTCGACGCGGTGCAGCTCAAGGAATTGCTCGGTGAGGCGACGCTGCGCGAGCTGCTCGACCCCGACGCGATCATCGACACGGAGCAGCAGCTGCAGCGCCTGGGAGGGCACCGGCCGGCGACCTCGGCGGATGGATTACACGACATGTTGCTGTCGCTCGGCGACCTGACGTTCGCCGAGATCGAGGTCCGGTGTCGGCCGCCCGAGTCGGCGCGCGAATGGTTGACGGCGCTCGAGCGCGAGCGACGAGTATTTTCGTATCTGCCGGTCGCGGCGCTGCTGGCCGCGGGGGCCGTGGGGCGCACCGAGGCGAGCGTGCCGGAGTTGCGCCGGCACGCGGCGGCGGAGGACGCGGGACGGTTGCGCGACGCGATCGGCGTGGTACCCCCGGTCGGGCTGCCGCGGGCACTGATGGAGTCGGTGGCGGACGCGGTCGGTGACCTGGTGTCGCGCTACGCCCGTACGCACGGGCCGTTCGCGCTCGAGGCGGCCGCGGCACGGATCGGCCTCGGGGTCGCGCCGGTGCGCGCGGCGCTGGTGCGGCTGGGGGCGGCGGAGCGCGTGCTCGAGGGGGAGTTCACGCCGGGAGGTCGCGGGCGCGAGTGGTGCGACGCGGGGGTGCTGCGATCGCTGAAGCGGCGTAGTCTCGCCAGGCTGCGACGGGAGGTCGAGCCGGTGCCGCCCGCGGCGCTGGGGCGGTTCCTGCCGCACTGGCAGGGGGTCATGCGGCCGCGCGCCGGGCTCGAGGCGCTGCTGTCGGTGGTCGAACAACTGCAGGGCGCGCCGCTGCTGGCCTCGGCGCTCGACACCGAGATCCTGCCGGCCCGGATCCGCGGATATCGACCCGATGACCTCGACACGCTGTGCAGCGCGGGCGAGCTGCGCTGGGCGGGGCTCGAGTCGGTCGGGCCGCACGACGGACGGGTCGCGCTGTACTTGACCGACCAGTGGCCGCTGCTGTCGCGCGCGCCGAAGTCGGTCGAGGGCGAGCTGCCGGCGCGCCTGCGGGCCCTGCTCGCCGCGCGCGGTGCGAGCTTCTTCGCCGACCTCGCGGCCGAGACCGGGGCGTTTCCTGCGGACCTGCTGACGGCCCTGTGGGACCTGGTGTGGGCCGGCGAGGCGACCAACGATACGCTGGCGCCGCTGCGCAAGATCGTCCACGGGAGCGCATCGGACACGCGGCGCCGGCCGGTCCCGCAGGGGCTGTTCCGCTCGCGGCGGCTCGGGCCGCCGGGTAGCGAGGGGCGCTGGTCGCTGCTGCCGCGGCCGGCCGCGCCTGCGCAAAAGGGCATGTCTGGAGGGACAGGTGCGAAGGGACAGGGCGCGACGGGCATGT
>JAYUXQ010000419.1:0-1846 GCA_043752905.1 Nannocystis sp.
GTTCGCCCCGATCGACGTGTTCGCCTGCGACCATGGCGAGGAGTCCATCTTCCCGATCGAAACCCTCGCCAGGACCTACGTCATCATCCCGCCCGCCCCGTACCCCGACGGTGCCCAGGAGAACCCACAGGTCGTCCGCGTCATCGCCAGCGAAGCAAACACCGCCCTCACCTTCAACCCCGACCAGCCCGTCGCCAAGCTGCTCGCCAACGTCGGCGACTTCGTCGAGCTCCCGCCCGGGACCGCCAAGTTCGTCGTCACCGCCGACAAGCGGGTCCTGGTCTCGCAATTCATGGCCAGCTCCGGCATCACCGGCAGCGACTGCGTCGGCATCTCGATCTACGGCCTCCAGACCGCAGGTAGTTACTGGTACCCCGGCGGCCTCGACCTCGCCCCGATCCCTCCGGGCTGACGTATGCTGCGAGGCGTGCTCGCCCGCGCCTCCGCCGTCGCCACCGTCGCCTTCTTCATGCTCCTGCCGGCGCTCGCCCACGCCGCGCCGATCGAGTTCGTCGAGCAGCGCCGCAACTTCATGATCTTCGACGACGTCGACGGCACCGTCGAGAACGCCAACTGGTTCAACCGCGAGCCGTTCTATCAGGCCTACTACCCGATCGAGGCGGGCTTCTTGAAAGCGCACGCCGACGACAGCCAGTTCATCGTCGTCTACACCACCTTTAGCCTCGTCAAGGGCGTCGGCGCCTTCTATCAATCTCTCGCCAACGACGTCGCCGGCATCGGCTATCAAAAGGCCGCCGACCTCGACCCGATCATCCCCGCCGAGTTCTTCGACGACACCCCCGACAGCCAGTTCCAGGGCATGTTGCACATGAACGACTGGCACAAATTCCTCCTGCCCGGCAACATCGGCTTCAACGACAAGTGGATCTCGCTCGTGTTCGGCCAGGAGCTCGGCCACGCGTGGCTGGCCTTCGTCCACGCCGAACTCGGCGACAGCCCCCCCGACGCGATGCTCGGCCGCGCCAGGGCCCACTGGAGCTTCTACCTCCACACCGACGGCTCGCCCGTCGAGGGCCAGCGCTGGACCGACAACGGCGACGGCAGCTTCACCGCCGCCAAGCTCGACAAGTATCAGTTCAGCGACCTCGACCTCTACCTCATGGGCCTCATGGGCGCCGACGAGGTCCAGCCGTGGTTCCTCATCGAGGACCCGCACGACTGCCCCGACTCCAACCTCGAGGACAAGGCCTGCGCCGACCCCTCCGGCCACAGCTTCAAGGCCGACCAGTACCGCGTCCACGGCACCCGCAAGGACATCACGATCAAGGACGTCATCGACGTCGAGGGCCCGCGCGTCCCCGCCTATCCCGACGCCACCAGCGCCTTCGACCTCTCCTTCATCCTCGTCAAGCGCCCCGGCGAGACCCTGTGCGACGACGAGCTCGCCGCCCTCGACGAGATCGTCGACCGATCGATCGCCGAATGGGTCGGTCAGACCCGCGGCCGCGCCACCCTCGTCAATCGCACCCACGTCGACACCGAACCAGACCCCGGCCCCGCCTGCGACATGCCCGTCGACACCACCACCGAAGGCACCACTGTCACCGAAGGCACCGCCACCGAAGGCACCGCCACGGGCGACGACACCGGCCCGACACCGACCACCGACGCCCCCGGCACCGGCTCGACCACCAACGACCCCGGCAGCTCGAGCAACAGCGACGGCGGCCAGCAGACCGAGTCCGGCTGCGGCTGCCGCCACACCCCCACAGCCCCGCTGCTCTCGACCCTGCTCCTCCCCCTGCTCCTCCCCCTGCTCCGCCGCCGTCGCAGCGCCTGAAGCCCTGTCACACCCACGAGACGGCTCCTGCGCGATCGATCACCC
>JAYUXQ010000420.1:0-1844 GCA_043752905.1 Nannocystis sp.
GGCGCGACCGCCTCGAGCGTGTCGACCGCGATCCTCAGCTCGCGCTGCGCCTCGTCGAGCCAGCCGGCCGCGTACAAGAACTCGCCGCGCCGCAGCGCCGGGATCGCCGCGCCGTGACGCGACGCCAGCGTCGTGAACAGCGCCCGGGCCCCGGCGACCGACGGCGCCGTGGCTGTCTCCGAGGACATGGGCGTAAGGACAGGTGCGGGTCCCGGGTCCTCGCCGACGTCGAGCAAGCGCTGGCGCGCCATCAGCCCGTAATAATCGAGTTGCCCGGCCGCGATCACGGCGCGCAGCAGCTTCACGCCCTCGGGTCGATCCTCCGGCGTTCCCAGCAGCAGGCGCCCGCGAAAATAGCGAGCGACCGTCGCCTGCTCGGAGCCCAGCTTCTTCTCCAGCGCCGCGAACCCGGCGATCGCCGCGTCGCGCTCACCGAGCCGGAACTTGAGCCAGGTCACCTGCCAGGCCCGCTCACCCCGCTGACGGTCCTTCACCGGCAATCGCTCGAGCAGCGTCTGCGCCCTGGCATACCTGCCCCCGCGGATCGCCTGCGCGATCGCCCCCGACAGCGCCGCTTTGCCGGTCCCGCCCTTCTTGTCGGCCTGCGTCATGTACAGCGCGATCGCATCGTCGAAGCGCGCAGCACGATCGAGGGCCTTTAAAAGATCGTCGCGCAGGTCGCCCGATGGACTAATTTTATAAAGCGTCTCGAGGTCCATGGCGTACTGCGCGAAGTCCCGCTGCTTCGACGCCGTGAACGCCCGCGACCGCATCGCCACCGGCCGCAGGTGCGCCGGCGTCTTCGGATCTATGAGAAGTTCGTCGAGCAGCGTGCGCGACACCTCGAAGCGGCGGATCCTTCGCGCCGCGGTCGCGCGCTCGATCTGCTCGAGCGGCGTCCAGCGCGGCGGCTTGCCCAGGCCCGTCAGCGCCGCCTCGGCCGCCTCCGCCTCCTGCGTGCCGGTGCGGTCGATCGCCACCCGTCGCAACCCGGCGATCGCGTCGCGCGACTTGCCGGCCCGCTCCAGCGCCAGCGCCCGCGCCAGCTCCAGCGCCCCCGCGCGGGGATGCTGGGGATAGCTGCGCAGCACCTCGGTCAGGGCCTTCACCGCCTGCATCGCCGCGCTTCGTCGGCCCCCGCCCTCACCCTCGATCGCCGCGAGTGCCTCGGCGTGGGCGACCCGCATCACCGCGAGGTTGCGCACGGGCTCGAGCTTGATCGCCTTGCGCCACAGCTCGGCCGCCTTGCGGCGCAGCGCGTCGGCATCACGAACCGGCAATGCCGGCGCGCTCGCGGCCTCGGCCATCAAACTATGCGCGTACTCGTCGAGGATCAGCTCGCGCGGCCAACCGGGCGGCACCACGCGCACCGCGGCCAGCGGGGCCAGAGCCGCGCTCGCCAGCCCCGGCTGTCCCCGCAGCCGCTCGGCCCGCCCGCGCAGCATGCTCTCGACGAACCACGCCGGCTCTCCGACGACTGCCGGGGTCTGCTCCGCCAATTCGACGAGCGCCGCGTCCGGCTGCCCGCTCGCCAGCAACGCGGCCGGGTCGTGCTCGGGGGCGGCCGGGGTCGGTACGCTCGCCGGAGCTGCCACGGCGATGACCGCCGGCTTCGCCGGCTCCGGCGGCACCGGCTCGTGCTGGATGACATTGATCGCCGGGTGGACCCGCTGCGCAGCCTCGTTCACGGCGGCGGGTCGGCACGCGAGGAGGCCGGCGGCCACCAGCCACCCGCACATGCTCGGCCATCCGGAGCGCACGCGCATCGTCTCGCGGACGCTAGCACGGACGGGCGCCCGAACCGATTTTCTCGAGATCCTGATCACCCTGGATGGTCTACCCTG
>JAYUXQ010000421.1:0-1844 GCA_043752905.1 Nannocystis sp.
GACAGCGTGCTCTACATCGTGCTGGCCGTCGGCCTGCTGTTCACGATCTGGAGCGGCTTTTGCCAGTACCACGCGCTGACCCACGGGGTCCGCGTCATCACCGGACACTACGACAACAAGTCGGACCCCGGGGCGATCAGCCACTTCCAGGCGCTCTCGGCCGCGCTCTCGGCCACCGTCGGGCTCGGCAACATCGGTGGAGTCGCCGTGGCGATCGCTCTCGGAGGGCCCGGCGCGGTGTTCTGGATGTGGGTCGTCGGCCTCGCCGGCATGGCCCTCAAGACCACCGAGGTCACCCTGTCGATGCTGTTTCGCCGCACCGACAACCCCGACGAGCCCAGCGGCGGCCCGATGTGGGTCGTCGACGACGGCCTGCGCCAGCGCAACCCGAAGCTCGCGTGGCTCGGTCGCCTGCTCGGCGTGCTGTTCTGCATCACGCTTTTGATCTCCACGATCACCGGCGGCAACATGTTCCAGGCCTGGAACGTCGGCGTCGTCACCGAGGAGAGCTTCGGCGTCCCGCAGCCGGTCGTCGGGGCGATCCTCGCCGTGCTGGTCGGCCTCGTCATCCTCGGCGGCATCAAGCGCATCGGCGCCTTCGCCGGGGCGATCGTGCCGATCATGTGCGGGATGTACCTGATCGCCGCGCTCTACGTGCTCGCCTACAACATCGCCGCCGTCCCGGCGATCCTCAAGCTGATCGTCCTTAGCGCCTTCAACCCCGCGGAGGCCAGCGGCGCCTTCATCGGCGGCACCTTCGGCATGGCCTTTTTATGGGGCATGAAGCGGGCCCTGTTCTCCTGCGAGGCCGGCCAGGGCTCCTCGCCGATCGCCCACTGCGCCGCCAGGACCACCGAGCCCGTGCGCGAGGGCGTCGTCGCCGGCCTCGAGCCCTTCATCGACACGATCGTCGTCTGCACCCTGACCTCGCTCGTCGTGCTCTCGAGCGGCGCCTGGAACCGCGGCGGCGAGACCACGCTACCGACACCGCCGGCCTTCGTCGCCGTCGAGCCCGGCGTCTGGGACCTGCCCGACACCGCCTTGCCGGCCAAGACCTCCGAGGCCCTCGCGATCACCGGCACCGACTGGCGCGTCGGCGACGACGTGTTCCTGCTCGCGAGATACGGCGCGATCGACCCCGGCAGCGGCACCGACCTGCACCGCATCGCCGGCAAGGTCGTCGCCGGCGAGGGAGATCGCCTCCACGTCGCATGGACTCCGATCTCCCCGGGCCCCGCCGCCTCCTCCGGCGGCCCCACCAGCGCCCTCGCGGAAGCGCCCGCGCTGCACAGCGCCGAGGTCTACAAGGACTACGTCGGCGCGGCGCTGACCAGCCACGCCTTCGACCGCGTCGCGCCCGGCCTCGGCAAGTGGCTGGTCGCCATCGCCTCGTGGCTGTTCGCGGTTTCGACCATGATCTCCTGGGCCTACTACGGCGAGCAGGGCATGGTCTACATGGCCGGGCGGCGCAGCGTGCTGCCCTACAAGCTGTTTTACTGCGCCAGCACCTTCCTCGCGTGCACCGGCATCGTCTCGACCGAGGAGGAGCTCGACAACATCACGGCGCTGGGTACTGGCGTGATGTTGTGGGTCAACATCCCGATCATGCTGCTGTTCGGCGGCGCCGCGATGGGCGCCTATCGCGACTACTTCGTCCGCCTGCGGGCCGGCGCCTTCGATCGCCCGCCAGGCGCGTGACACGTCGCCGATGCGTGCCGCCGCGCGAGTGAAACGCGCCGCGCACTCCGGGTCGGCGCGTGCTCGCGAGCGCGCATCCAGCGTCCCTCGTCGCGTAGCGCCCGGGAATCTGCCAGTGAAGCTCGGGACATGTCCAAAAGGACAGG
>JAYUXQ010000422.1:0-4767 GCA_043752905.1 Nannocystis sp.
TACCTGGTCCTGCCCGGCGGTCACTCGTCGCTGGTCATCGCGCAACACTTTTACGCCGCAGCCCGCGAGTTCCTCGACGAGACCGACGAGGCCGAGATCGAAGTGACGCGCTGAGGCGAGGCTGTCCCAAAGGTCAGCCGCCGATGCGCGCCTTGACCTTGTCGATGCGACCCTGCGCGCGCTCCTCGCCGAGCTCCTGGGCCTTCTCGTAGTGCTTGAGGGCGTCGCGGTAGCGCAGGACGTTGTAATAGGCGTCGCCGAGCTTGAGGTTGGAGGCGCGCGACTGCGGAGCGGCCTCGACGGCGAGCTCGGCGAACTGCACGGCCTTCACCTTGGCGCCGGTGTCGAAGTAGACGTCGCTGAGGCCCATCAGCGCCTTGGCGTTGCGGTTGTCGAACGAGATCGCCTGGTGGAACAAGCTCTCGGCCTCGCTGCGCTTGCCGGCCCGCAGCGCCCTGGCGCCCTCGTCGGCGAGCTCGCGCGCCCGGGCGGGGTCGCGTTGATTGCGTGACAGGACCGGCTTGCCGGGCTTGATGGGGCGATCCGGGCTGGCTTCGGGGATGTCCTCGGGGACAGGTGGGACGACCGCCGGCTCGGGCTTCGGCTCCGGTTCAAGGGCCACACGGGTGCGCTCGGGCGGGCGCACGCCGACGCCGCGCAGGCCCTCGTCGACGGCGAGGAGGTCGCGCAGCGACAGCTCGGCGGTGGCGAGCAGGCGATCGACGCGCGACTGACGGCGCTGCTCGTCCTCGTCGGCGAGGGCGCTGACGAGGCCCATCGCCTGCAGCTCGCCGAGCTTCCATCCGCCGGTGGTGGCCTTGGCCTGGAACTGCACGAAGCTGCCCTGGGCCATGCCGGAGCGGTCGGTCGCGTGGGCGTTGTCGGGGTCGAAGGTGCGGGCCCAGATGTAATACTCGATCGCGAACGGGCGGGCGCCGCTGACGTCCCAGTACTTGTCGCCGAGAGCGATCAGGCCGGTCGAGAACTGGCCGCGTAGCTCGGCGGCGCGCTCGTCGGCGAGCGCCTCGGCGTCGCCCGGCAGCGCCTCGAGCTCGAGCACCTTTTGATAGGCGGTCGGCGCCGCGGGGTCGTCGGCGGGCGCGGCGATGTAGTTGGTCAGCGACGCGGCGAGCAAGGCCTCCTCGGCGAGGCGGGCGACCTCGCTGCGCGCCTGGTCGTCCGGCGGACCGCCGAGCAGGGCGAAGGTGATCGCCACGCCTGCCGCGAGCGAGGCGAGCGCGGCGGCGGCGGGTACGAGCCAGCGGCGGCGCGTGGGCTCGGCGTCGGGGCTGGGCATGCCGCGACGCAGGCGAGCGACGCGCTCGGGGTCGACCTCGGGCAGGGGGAGGTCGTCCCAGTCGGTGCGCAGGCCGGCGGCGATCTGGGCCTCGCACAGGGCGGCCTCGAGGTCGTTCATGTCGGCGTAGCGGTCACCCGGCTGCTTGGCGAGGCAGCGCAGGATCACGGCCTCGAGCGCGGGCGAAATGGCAGCGCCGTGGGGCGTCCGGGTCGGCGGGGTCGGTGGTCGATCGAGCTGGGCGAGCAACACATCCTCGACGACCTCGCCGGGGAACGGTGGCGCGCCGGTCAACAGCTCGTAGGCGACGCAGCCCACGGCGTACATGTCGAGGCGGCCGTCGAAGAGCTGGCCCTGGACCTGCTCCGGCGCCATGTAGTGCGGGGTCCCGGAGATCCTCGAGCTCTCGCCCGGCGCCGCGCCGGCGGCCAGCATCGCCGAGATGCCGAAGTCGACCAGCTTGACGACGCCGTCGCGACCGCCGCGACTGACGAGGATGATGTTCTCGGGCTTGATGTCGCGGTGCACGATGCCCTGCGCGTGCGCGGCCGCGAGGCCCTTGCACAGCTGGCGCAGGATGCCGAGCACCTCGGCGGGCGAGCGCGTGGCGCCGTCGACGGGGACAAGGTCCTTGCCGGCGAGCAGCTCCATGCAAAAGAACAGGCGGCCGTCGGGGAGCTCGCCGAAGTCGAAGACCTCGACGATGTTGCCGTGGCCCATGCGACTGGCGGCGCGGGCCTCGTCGCGGAACACCTGGGCCATCTCGGGCTGTTGACTGAGGTCGAAGCGGAGGATCTTGAGCGCGACGTGGCGCTCGATGTCGATGTGCTCGGCCTCGTAGACGACGCCCATGCCGCCCTCGCCGAGCCAGCGGATCAGGCGGTAGCGGGTGCCGGGCACGACCTTGCCGGCGACCAGGCGCAGGCGCGTGCGCTCGACCGCGGGGGCCGGCGAGCCGCGCAGCGCGACGGGACCCGTGCCGCCGAAGTGCGGCGCGACGATCGTGTGCTGCTTCTCGGCGGCCTGGGGCTCGAGCTCGGGGAGCGTGTCGGAGTGGTCGAGGGGCGTCGATGCGTCGTCGATGAGGGCCCGCGGTCGCATCGGTGGGACCGACGGGGCGGTCGGCGCTGGTCGGCCGCCGACCAGCGCGGGGGCGAAGGCGACGCGGGTCAGCTTGACGTCATCGCGTGCGTCGTGCGCCGTCTCCTTGTCGTCCCCGCGGTCCTGCGACATGGGGCTCAGTGTAGTGAGCAGAAAAATCCTGCGACAAGCGATAACCGCGAACCGTCGCCGTGACCGACCGCGTCGGGCCGCATCATCTGCACTCGCGCGTCAGCGGTGTGCGGCTGGCTTCACGCCGCCATGGTCGGGCGCTGGCGCGGCTTTGGGCACGGCTTTGGGCACGGCTTTGGGCATGATCAAGGTCGCCTGGAGATCCTTCGAGACGAGCATCTCGCCGGTGCGCGTGACCAGCACCGCCTCGAGCGCGGGGTGGGCCTCGACGTACGCGAGGCCCTTCACGGGGCCCATCACGGAGACCGCGGTTGCGTAGGCGTCGGCGTCGGTCGCGTCGGGGGCGAGGACGGTGACGCTCTGGGCGCTGGTCGCCTCGTCGAGCGGCCAGCCGGTGCGGGGGTCGATGATATGCGCGTAGCGCTTGCCGTCGACCTCGATGAAGCGCTGATACCCGCCGGAGGTGACGATCGCGCGGTCGGTGGCGGGGATCGCGGCGAGCGAGCCGGGGCCGTCGGGGCGCTGGATCCCGACCTTCCACTGTGCGCCCGCCTTGGTGCCGGCGACGTAGGTGTCGCCGCCGCCCTCGACGATGTGATGCATGAAGCCGCGTCGCTTGAGCAACTGCGACGCGCGGTCGACCCCGTAGCCCTTGGCGATCGCGCCGAGCCCGACCTTCATGCCAGGTTTGGCGAGGCGACCCGAGGAGGTGTTGGGGTCGAGCTCGATCGCCCGCCAGTCGACCAGCGGGAGCTTGGCGGCGATGGCCTCGCGCGTCGGCGGGGTGGCGCCGGGCTCGAAGTTCCAGAGCTGGCCGACGCCGTGGAAGGTCGGATCGAAGGCGCCGTCGGTGGCCTCCGAGATCTGTTTGCTGCGCTGCAGCACCTCGAATAATTCGGGGCTGAGCGGACGCATCGCGCCGCCGGCCGCGTCGTTGAGCTGCGAGAGCTCGCTGGTCGGGCGCCACTCGCTCATGATCTGCTCGATGCGCTCGACTTCCTCGTAGGCGGCCTCGATCGCCTGGCCGGCGGCGACCGCCGACTGCTCGCCGACCCAGAGGTTGATCGAGAAGCGCGTGCCCATGTGATAGGACTCGGCGTAGATCGTGCCGTCCTTGCGCACCGGGGGGGCGTCCGCGGGGGGGGCGTCGGGCGCGGGCGCGGGGATCGGGGTGGGCGCGGGGATCGGGGCGGGCGCGGGGATCGGGGCGGGGACGGGGGTCGGGGCAGGGGCCGGGCCGCAGGCGAGTAGCGCGGCGAGGAACCACCTGGTCTTGAGGATAGGCACGGTCACGCGGTCACTTCTTCTTCGGCGGCACGATCGGGAGCAGCGGGCGCGGCTTGAACATGTTGCTCGGGGGCGGAGGTGGGGCCTTCTTGGGCGGGGCGGAGCGGGTCACGGGTGGGGGCTCGTCGTCGACGCTGTCGTCGTCATCGAGCGCGTCGAGCTCGTCGACTTCCTCGGGCTCGTCGAGCACGGGCCGGGAGCGCGGGGCGGGCTTCGCCGTGGAGGCGGGGATCGGGCGGCTCGCGGGGCCGGTATCTCGCAGGTCGGCGAGGTCGGCGAGCACCGAGGCGCTCTCGTTCTCGGGGCCCGGGTCACTCACAGCCGACTCGCTCTGACCTGGCTCTTCGGACAGGCGCGGCATGGGCGACGCGAACACCTTGAACGATCCCGTCGCCGGTCCAGCCGGGGGGCGCGGCGGGGGCGGGCGGGTGAAGCCGCTGCCCTCGCCGGTCGGGCGCGTGATGCCGCTGTCGTGCAGCGAGCGGGCACCGCTGGCCTCGCCGGAGGGACGGGTAAAACCGCTGGACTCGCCGGAGGGGCGGCGGATGCCGCTGTCGTGCAGTGAGCGCAGGCCGCTCGACTCGGAGGGCGGGCGGGTGAAGCCGCTGGACTCGCCGGAGGGGCGGCGGATGCCGCTGTCGTGCAGTGAGCGGGCGCCGCTGGACTCGGAGGAGGGGCGGGTGATGCCGCTGTCGTGGAGCGAGCGCAGGCCGCTCGACTCGGAGGGCGGGCGGAAGGCGGGTCGCCGGGATGTGCTGGAGGCCGCGAGGGGCTCCTCGTCGGCGTGGTCTGTCGGTGCCGGGGACTCGTCGTCGTCGTCGATGGCATCCGTGTCGTCGATAGCCTCGGCGTCCTCGTCCTCGTCCTCGTCCGCGACGGACCCGGTGTCATCGATGGGCTCAGGCTCGTCGTTCGCGGGCTCGTCCGTACTCGTCTCCGCGTCGGCCACG
>JAYUXQ010000423.1:0-4766 GCA_043752905.1 Nannocystis sp.
CTGAAGCGAATGACCCCCGAGCGCTTCTATCAAGTGCTCGTGCCGAAATATTTTAAAAAGGCGCCCGAGCCCGGCTAAGCCAGAGCGCGCAGCGCTACATCTCGACCTTGAGCCCGAGCCTCAGCTGCGGCGGGAACCGGGCCGCCTTGACCGCCGCGGCGAAGCACTTGCCGAGCGCGTCGTTCGTGGCGGGCACGGCCCGGGTCACGCTGCCGTCGCTGCCGACCGCGTAGTCGACCGTCATCTTCGGCTTCGCCGGGGCCTTGTTCTGCTTGCGACACGACGCCGCCGCCCTGGCGATCTGCTTGATCGGGTCCGGCTTGCGCAGCTTGGTATCCGGCAGGCGCGGCGGGTCGGTCGGCGTCGGCGGCGGCGTCGGCGTCGGCGTCACGACCGGCTCGGGGTCCTCGGGAGGCTCCGGGGGCGGCGGCGTGACCACGGGCGGCACGGTGGCGACGGGGACCTGTGGCGTCGCGGTCGCGGTGCTCTCGGGTTCGCCGCGCAGCAGCAACGTGACGACCACCGCCGCCGCGACGATCGTCCCGAGCAGCGCGGGGATCAGCAGGCGACGGCGCGACGGGGGCGGCGTCGCGAAGTCGAACACGGCCTCCATGGTCGGGGCCGTCGGGAGGCTCGCGGGGACCGTCGGGAGGCTCGTCGGCGGGATGGCCCCGAACGAGTGGGGCCGCGTGACAGGGCGGGCGATCGACGCCGAGTTGAGCAGCTGGTTGGCGGACAGCGCGATGCTGCCGAGGAACTCCTCGATCTCGGCCATCGACTGCGGGCGCTCCGCGGGGTCCTTGGCGAGCATCTGGGCGACCAGCGCCTCGAGCTCCGGCGGGATCGCCAGGCCCGGGGCCGCCACCGAGAGCTTGGGCGCCGTCACGTTGCAGTGCTGCATCGCGACCTGCAACGCCTCGCCGAGGAACACCGGGCGGCCGGCGAGCGCCTCGAAGAGCACCGCGCCGAGCGAGTAGATGTCGGCGCGCGGGTCGAGGGGCAGCGCGAGCACCTGCTCCGGCGACATGTAATACGGCGTCCCGATCGCCGCGCCGGTGCTGGTGAGCGCGGCGCGGTTGGTCGTCTTGACGATGCCGAAGTCGAGCAGCTTGACCCGCTGGCGGCCGTCGCGACGCCTGGCGAGGAAGATGTTCGAGGGTTTGAGGTCGCGGTGGATCATGCCGGCCGCGTGTACGGCCGCGACGGCGCCGGCCGCCTGCGCCAGCCACTGGCAGACTTGCTCCCACGTGAGCAGCCGGTCTTCACGATCGGCGAGGCGGGTCTCGAGGTCCTCGCCTTGCAGCAGCTCCATCGCGAAGAACACCACGCCGTCGCCGCTGTCGTCGCCGAGGTGATAGATGTCGACCACGTTCTCGTGGTGGATCTGCGCGATCGCCTGGGCCTCACGCAGGAAGCGTTCGACGCAGGCTTTGTCGCCCGCGAGCTCCGGCAGCAGGACCTTGAGGGCGCAGCGTCGCTGCAGTCGCTTCTCGTCCGCGACGTAGACGCGACCCATGCCGCCCTCGCCCAGGAGCTGCTCGACGTGGAAGCGGCCCTCGAGGACTGTCCCGATGAGCGCGTCCGCCTTGGCCTCCTGTGGCATCTACGATCAGGCTACCTACACCACGGGCCGATGTCCTGCACGCCAGAAGTGTGTCGTCTCGGGCCCCCCGTGATGTGACGATCCAGGGCGCCGACGCGGGCGGATCTGCCCTCCGGCGCGCTGCGCGACCCACAACGCGGGTATACACTCGCCTGCCTGCCGCGGCAGGCCCCCAGAACCGATGCGCCACCCCCACGCGACGCCGATCCGAGCTGGCCATGCCCCCCGGGGCGGGCGTGGCCACGGATGCGAGGATGGGACCGCGTTCGGGTACCGGGTCACCGGGACCGAGGAGATCACGGGCGGCGGATCCGGCCTGGCCGGCTCGACCACCTCGACCACCTCGACTCGACCACCGAGCTCCGACGATCGCGGTGAGCAGCGCGGCGCCGCGGACGATGCCTCCAACGACCGCGACCGAGTGGCAGATCCACCCCGTTGAGGCGACCCTCGAACTCGCATAGAAGACCAAGGCTTTCCCACGACATGCGCCGTCCTCCGTCTCACGCCCGTCTCCTCGCGCTGCTCGCAACGCTCCCGCTGCTGCGGCCGGGCTCTGTCCTCGCGGCGCCGGTGGCAGCGCCCCAGGAGCTGGCTGCCTTCGAGGCCGGCTTCACCGAGGGTCAGGCGCAGTATGACCGCGGCGAGTTCCTCGAGGCCGCGCGCACGTGGGTCCGCGCCGCCGAGCGCCTGCGCGAGACGACCGCCAACCGTGACAACCGCTCCGCGGTCTACGAGTACGCCGCGGACGCGTTCGTGCGCGGCCTCGCCGGTTCGACCGACCCGGCCGCATTGCGCGAGGCCGTCGATGCCCTGCGGCTCCACGGCGACAGCTTCACCCGCGCCTACGGCACCGAGACAGCGGTCAGCGCCAGGATCACCGGGCCCCGCGAGGCGCTCGAGAAGCAGCTGGCCGACGCCGAGGCCGCGCAGCTCAACGCCCCGCCCGTCGAGCCGCGCGAGGACCGCGCGCCGACCGACACCCCCGAGCCGACCGACACCCCTTCGGGCGGCAAGCCGTGGAAGGGCCTCGTCATCGGCGGCGGCGTGGCGGCCGGGCTCGGCCTCGGCGCGGCCGTCATGGCTGGCGTCGGCGGTGTCCGTGGCCGCAGCTTCGAGGCCAAGTTCGACGACCCCGCCAACATGTGCGTGCTCTCGGCCCAGACCCCGCGCTGCGCCGAGTTCTACGACGCTGGCAAGTCCAGCAACGCGATGACGATCGCCGGCGCGATCGCTGCGCCGTTGCTCGTCGGGGCCGGCGTAACCCTGCTCGTCGTCGGCCTCAAGCGCCGCGACGCCAGCCGGAGTGCCCGGACGGCGCTGGTCCCGACGTTCGTACCAGGCTTCGCCGGCTTCACCCTGTCTGGCCGCTTCTGACAGCTCATGCCGCCGTCGGCGGGCTACGGCCGGGCGGATGCTCGCCGAAATAACGGTTGTGAATGCGCTCGGTGTACGCGACGAGGTTGCCGAGGGTGCCGAAGTGGCGCTTGATCGGCGTATCGACCGGGAACAGCCACAGCGCGACCAGCATCCCGTAGAGGCTCGCGTCGACCGAGGTCGGACGATCGCCGAGCAGGAACGGCCGGTCGCCGAGCATCACCGACAGCGCGTCGAGGTCCTCCGCGCCGCGGCGATAGATGTCCGCCGGCGCGTGGCGACCGACCCCCTGCGCATGCAACGACGCGACCACCTTCTTGCGGATCACACGGTCCATCACGAGCGGCCCGATGAACTTCGGCATGAACTTCAAAAATACCCCTCGCACCTGCGCGAAGCCCTCGTCCTCGGCCCAGCGGCTGTGCACCAGCACCCAGTACAGGTGCTCCTCGATCGTGCGGCGGGCCAGCAGCGCCTCGGCCCGCTGCTGCGGCGTCAGGTCGCGGTCGAGCGGGTCGCCGTGGGTCGCCTTGAGATAATCGACGATGTCGCTCGAATCCGTCACCCGCTTGCCCTCGTCCTCGATCCACGGGATCTTGCCCTTGGGATTTTTGCGCGGGTCTCCGCCGCGGGTCCTGTACGGGAGGTCGACCATCCGCAGGTAGGTCTCGACCTTGATGCAAAAGGGGCTCATGCTGGGCATCCCCCACGTCGGCGGCGACTGGAACAGGGTGATCACGTCAAGCGGCATAGATCGCCCGTAGCACCTGCGTCAAGCGGCCCCGCGCGCCTGCCGCAAAAGCACCGCGGGGTGCCGTTTGGCGCGATGTTTTGGTAGCGTCGCCCCGCATGACGTCCCTCTTCAACTTCTCGCCCTCCGAGTCGCTGGTCGTCCTCCGCGCGCTCAAGACAGTGGCGATGGCCGACGGTACCTTCGCGGTCAAGGAGCAGACGATGCTGGTCGCGTCCGCGGAGCTGCTCGGCGTCGACGCCGACCCCCGCGACCTCCCGACGATCGACCCCCCCGAGCTCGCCGCCGCGGTCGCCAGCCTCGCGTCCCGTGTGGTCGCCCTCAAGGCCTGCCTGGTGATGGGCATCGTCGACGGCCAGATCTCGCCCGAGGAATGGAAGGTCCTGTCCGAGTTTCGCGGCGCCCTCGCCATCGACGAGGCCCAGCTGCACAGCTTCCACGAGCTCGTGCATCGCCACCGCCAGCTCACCATGCACGAGTACCAGCGCCGCCTCGCCGCCCCGCAGCTCGGCACCCTGTACGCCAGCGAGGGCTGGCACGGCGTGATGCAGTTCTTCCCCGCCGATGTCCTCGCCGCCGCCGCGTCCGGACCGACCGCCTCGCCCTCGACGCCCACGTCGCTGCTCCTCTCCTCGCACGGCGCCGCCCGCGAGAACGCCGAGGTCTCGCAGCGCTACCGCCAGCTCGGCAGCCTCGAGGAGGGCACGCTGGGCCGCGAGCTGTGGCGTTACTACCGTGAGCGAGAGTTCGAGCTCGCCGGCGACCCCGGCACCGTCCCCGACGCGCTCGTCGAGCACGACATCATGCACATCCTCTCGGGCTACGACAGCAGCCTCGAGGGTGAGCTGCAGACCCTCGCGTTCACGGCCGGCATGCGCCAGGAAGACCCGTTTAGCGCGTTGTTCCTGGTCCTGCTGCAATACACTGCGGGCCGAAAGGTCGCCCCCGGCGGCCAGCTAGAGGGCGCCCGCGTCCTCTTCGACCACGACAAGGTCCTGCGCGCGCTCGATCGCGGCCGCGGCACCGCCGTCGACT
>JAYUXQ010000424.1:0-4764 GCA_043752905.1 Nannocystis sp.
CGCTACTACCTGCAATTCGAGCCCGTCCGCGAGCACCGCCGCTGGTGGGGCGCCCCGAGTTTTACAAGAGACGTCGTGATCGCCGTCGAGGTCGTCGCCAGCGACGCGCGTCTCACCTGGTCGATCGAACAGGTCGCTCCGCTCCCACCGCTCTCCGCCGGCGCCCAGGTCGGCATCCCGCTACGCCTGCACAACACTGGCGAGGCCGCGTGGTCGCCGGCCACCGGCGATCGCCTCGCCTATCACTGGATCGACGGCGACGGCCGCCGCATCGAGGGCATTCGCACCTCGTTACCCCACCCCGTCGACCCCGGCACCACTCTCGATCTCACCGCGAATCTCCTCGCCCCACCGACCCCCGGCACCTACACGCTCGAGTGGGAGCCCGTCCGCGAGCACGTGCGCTGGTTCGGCCCACCGACCACCCCGTCACCAGCCACCCCGTCACCGGCCACCCCGTCACCGACCGCCCCGACAGTCATCGGCCCTGCCCGCGACCGCCTGACGATCGACGCTCCGCCCGTCGAGATCCACGCGCGCACCCCCACCGAGCTCGAGGTCATCCTCACCAACCTCGGCGACACCTGGCCCGAGGGACATGGTCTTTCGCTGAGCTACCACTGGCGCACCGGCGACGGTGTCATGGTCGAGTACGACGGCCTGCGTACCCCGCTCCCACCGCTCGAAGCCGGCGAGGAGGCCATCGTCACCGCCCAGGTGCAAGGTCCCGCCGAGCCCGGCGACTACCAGCTCGAGTGGGCCGCCGTGCGCGACGGCGTCGGGTGGTACGAGCCCGAGGCCCCTGCGCTCACCCCCGTGCACGTGCAACCACCGCTGCTCGGCTGGGAGCTGCGCGCGGTCGAATGGCCCTGGACCTTGCCGGTCGGCCGCGAGGAGGTCATTCGCGTCCGGGTCCGCAACACCGGCCTCGCCACCCTGTCCCCCGCCACGGCAGATCACCTCAGCTATCGCTGGCGCCACGCCGACGGCACCGCCGCGGGCGAGGAGGGCGTGCGCAGCGAGCTCCCGGGAGACCTACCCCCGGGTGCCAGCGTCAGCGTCCCCCTGCGCGTCGCCGGCCCGCCCCGTACCGGGGCCCACGTGCTCGAGCTCGGTCTCGTACGCGAACACGTCGCCTGGGCCCCGCCGCCGACCGGCTCGCCGAACGCGGCCACCGTGTTCGCCGTCCGCCGTAGCGACCTCACCCAGCTCGGCCTCCTCGCCCTCACCCTCGTCGCCGTCGTCCAGTCCCGCCGCCGCCGCCTCGGCCCGGCCGCCCTGCGCCGGCTCCCCGCGCTGTGGAGCTGGGCCGCGACCTACGCCCTCTGCCTCGGCTTCGCCGACCTCGCCGGCCTGCCCCCCTGGCGCGGCGGCCTGGCGGTCTCCACCTCGGCCGCCGCCTTGCCGGCCCTGCTCGTCCTCGCCGCGCCCGGCCGCCTCCGCCCCCTCCTCGCCTTCCTGCTCGCCACCGCCACCGCTGTCCTGCTGTTCGCCGACCTGCTGTACATGCAAACTCTCGGCAGCATCGTGCCTGTCCAGGCCCTGCTCGCCAGCCATCAGGTCGGCGACATCGGGGCCAGCATCACCGCTCTCGCCGAACCGGCGTACCTGTGGCTCGCAGCCCCCGTGCTCGCCGGGCTGATCCTCGCTGTCTTTTGGCCACGTGTCCCCCGGGACAGCTTGCCGCGAACGGCCAGCCTCGGCCTCGCGGTGCTCGCCCCGGTGCCGCTCGCGGTCGCCATGTTCGCCGCGATGGCCGGCCCGCTCGGCGACCGCGTGTTCTCCGAGCAGCACAACGTCGGCCGTTTCGGCGTCATCGGGGCCCACGCCTTCGACGTCCTGCGGACTGTCCGCGAGCGGCTGTTCCGCGCCGGCCTGACCCCCGAGCGACGCACCGCGGTCGAACAATGGTTCGCCGACCGGCCGCCCGCGGCGATCGACGCGGCCGACCCCACCTTCGGCGCCGCCCGCGGCCACAACCTCCTGCTGATCCAGGCCGAGGCCATGCAGGGCTGGGTCCTCGGCGCCGAGGTCGACGGCCAGCCGGTCACCCCCTTTCTCAACGCCCTTCGCTCCCGGGCCCTCACGTACACGACCCTCGCCGACGAGACCGCCCAGGGCATGACCTCCGACGCCGAGTACGCCGTCCTCAACTCGCAGCTCCCGCTCGGTCAGGGCGCAGTCGCCTTCCTGCGCGCCGACAATCGCTTCGTCACCCTCGCCCACGCGCTGCGCGACCGCGGCTACGCGACCCTCTCGGCCCACCCCTACAAAAAGGGCTTCTGGAACCGCGCCGTCTTGCACCCGCGCTACGGCTTCGACCGCTCGCTGTTCGCCGAGGAGCTCGGCCCCGGCCCGACGATCGGCTGGGGTCTCTCCGACGACGCATTCTTCAAGCGCATGCTCCCCGAGCTCGTCGCCCTCCCGCGGCCATGGTTCGCGTTCCTCGTCACCCTCAGCCTGCACCACCCGTACGACCACTTCCCCGACGCGCTCAAGCAGCTCGACCTCGGCGCCCTCGAGGGCACGGCCCTCGGCAATTACTTGCATGGTATGCATTACCTCGACCGCTCGCTCGCGGATCTGTTCGCGTCGCTCGAGCAGGCGGGCCTCGCCGACGACACCATCGTTGCGATCTACGGCGATCACGACAGCCGCCTCCCGCACACGCCGGAGCTGCTACGCCTCGCCGGCGTCACCGCATGGACGCCCGCCGTCCCGCTGCGACTCGACCGCATCGCCGGGCTCGTCGTCTTGCCCGGGGGACAGGTGCGAGGTGAGGTCGACGCGGTCGGCGGTCACATCGACCTCGCCCCCACGCTCCTGCATTACCTCGGTGTCCCGGCGCCGCGGTCCTTTGCCGGCGCCACCCTCCTTCCCGGCCGAACCGAACGAGGCTTCGCGGTGTTCTCCGATGGTTCCGCGATCGCGGGCGGACGCGCGTTTACGGCCGCGGGTCGCGGCGTCCCGCTGACCGGGGCCTGCTTCGAACACCCGTCCTGGCGGCCCCTGCCGCTCGGCGAATGCGACGCGCTGGCGCAGCGCGCCCAGGAGGCGCTGTACGTCTCGCGCGCCGTGGTGGATCACGACCTCGCGTATGACCTCGCGGGGGAGACCACAGCTACGCCCCGGGAGCCATAGTCAAGGTGCTCAACGGCGACTCAGCCGGCAGCTCCGCAGGCGCGAGCACGAGTGCGGGCACGTCGGGACCGAGTCCACCCCACCCGGTCGTCCGCTGGGCCTCGATCGTCCGCAGACTCCGGTCACCGAGCCCGACGAGGAGTGTTGCGCCCCCTCTCTCTTGCAACCTGGGGACCTGCGAGAACTGAGGCCGGCGGCCGCCGCATCATCGCCGCCAAAAACGGCGGCGGCGCTGCCAGCAACGTCTCCACCGACCCCTGCGCGACCAGCCGCCCGCGGTCCAGCACCAGCAGTCGATCGGCGACCGCCCGCGCATCCTCGATGTCATGCGTCACCAGCAGTTTGACGCCCGGCACCTCGGCCAGCCAGCCGCGCAGCCGCGAGCGCGCCGCATCCCGGGCCTCGACATCCAGCGCCGACAGCGGCTCATCGAGCAGCAGCAGCGGCGGCCGCACGATCATCGCCCGCGCCAGCGCGACCCGCTGCGCCTGCCCGCCCGACAGCTCCCCCGCGCGCCGATCTGCCAGCCCGCCGAGCTCGAAGCGCTCGAGCCACCCCTGCGCCTGCGCCCGCGCCTGCGCTCGCCCGACCCCGCGAGACCGCAGCCCGTACGCCACGTTCTCGATCGCCGTCAGCGCGGGGAACAGCGCCAGCCCCTGAAACACCACCCCGAGCCCACGCGCCTGCGGCGGCAGTCGCAGCCCCGGCGCCCGCTCGAGCACCCGTCCTGCCAGCGTCACGCTGCCACGGCTCGCCGGCACCAGCCCGGCCAGCAGCTCGACCACCGTCGACTTCCCCGACCCATTGGGCCCGACCAGCGCCGCCGTGCAGCCCTCCGGCAACGCAAAACGCAGCGCCAGATCAAAGCTCCCGCGCACCACCTCCGCGTCGACCTCGAGCCCCCTGCTCTCCTCACCAGCATTCATCGCCGCGAGATCCTCCCGCGCAGCGCCATCAGCAGCGTCAGCGACACCGCCAGCAGCACCAGCCCGAGGGTGATCGCCGCCTCGGGGTCGGTCTGCAGCGCGTCGTAGACCGCCAGCGGCATCGTCTGCGTGCGCCCCTCGAGGTTGCCCGCGAACGTGATCGTCGCCCCGAATTCACCGAGCCCACGCGCCCAGCACAGCGCCAGTCCGGCCGCGAGCGCCGGCCGGATCGCCGGCAGCGTCACCGTCCGCAAGATCCTCCAGCGACTCGCCCCGAGCGTCGCCGCCGCCTGTTCGACCCGCGGGTCCACGCTCGCTAGCGCCGCCTCGAGCGTCATCACCAAAAACGGCATCGACACGAAGGTCACCGCCACCACCGCGCCCGCCGTCGTGAACGGCAGCACCACACCGACCTCCCCCAGCGCCTCCCCCAGCAGCCCCCGCCGCCCGAACGCCGCCAGCAACGCGATCCCCCCGACCACCGGCGGCAGCACCATCGGCAGGCTGACCAGCCCGCGCGCCAGCGACCGCCCCGGGAACTCCACCCGCGCCAGCAGGAACGCCAGCGGCACCCCGAACACCAGGCACAGCCCCAGCGACGCCAGCGACACCTCGAGCGACAGCCACAGCGCCGCCTGCACCGTCGACGACCCCAGCTGTCGCCACAGCCCCGAGGGCGTCGCCCGACTCACCAGCC
>JAYUXQ010000425.1:0-1841 GCA_043752905.1 Nannocystis sp.
GTGCGCCGCTCGACTAGCTCCCGCGCAGCTCGAGCCAGAGCTTGTCGACCAGGTTTTCGGTGTCGCCGAGCCAGTTCTCCGAGGCATGCAGTCGCGGCATCACCTCCGCGGGCGGGTAGACCTGCGGGTCGTCTCTGTCGGTGATCAGCCCGCGCTCGATCGCCACGCGGTTGGGCGTCGCGAAGTGCAGGAAGTTGGCATTTTGCGCGGCGACTTCGGGGTCGAGCAGGAATTCGATGAACTCGAGCGCCAGGGACACCTGCTCGGCCGCCGTGGGGACCGCCAGGTAGTCGACCCACAGCGCCGCGCCCTCGTCGGGGATCACGTAGCGCAGGCTCGGCTTGTTTTTGGCGGCGCGCATCAGGTCACCGCTGTCGATCTGGGCGATCCACGTCTCGCCGGCGACCAGCGCGCGCGCCGGGTTGCTGTCGTAGGCGCGGAGGATCCGCTTCTGATCCGCGAGCATCGGGTAGATCTTGGTCTGCAGCGCCGGCTTGTCGGTGCTGTTGATCCCGAGGCCCGAGGCGAGCAGCGCCTGGTCGAAGACATCGCCCTTGCTGTCGATCACGCTGATCCGGCCGGCGTAGCGCACGTCGAACAGCGCCCGCCAGCTCCTCGGCGCCTCGACCTTCTCGCTGTCGTAGCCGATGCCCGTCGTGCCCCACAGGTACGGGATCGCATAACACGCGCCGCCGCGGTCCTCGCGGGCGCGCCACGGCGGGAACTTGTCGGACAGGTTCGCCGCGCCGGGCAGCTGCTTCAGGTCGAGCTCGCGGATAAAGCCGTGCTGCTGCAGCCGCGACAGCTGATAGTCCATCGGCACGCACAGGTCGTAGCTCGCGCGCGCCTGCAGCTTGGCGAACAGCTCGCCCTCCGACAGATAAAAGTCCTGGCCGACGCTCGCTCCGCGCTCGCGCGCCGCGAAGCGCTCGATCACCTCGGGCGCGAGGTATTCGCCCCAGTTATACAGCGTCAGGCTACGCGTCTGGCCCTTGCAGCGCACGCTCGACAGGGCAGGGAGGGCCCCCAGCAGCGCACAGAGCTTTCGCCGACTGAGCGTCGTCGCCGTCTTCGTCGTCGTTCGCGTCATCCTCGCAAACGTATACTCGCCGCGGGCGCGAGCGCAACGTCACGTGCCCGGGGTCCACGGCGGTGGCTCCGCACGACCGGCTCTTTGTCATCCTTCGGCTCCGGGCGCGGCCCAGAAGCCTCGCCGACGGCCCACGATGGCGAAGCCCCTCAAGTACCTGATCACCGCCGATCCGATCGCCAGCTTTCAGCCGCGCTTCGACACGACCCTGCGCCTGATGGCCGAGCTACGCGCACGCGGGGCGTCCGTCGACTACTGCGACCTGCTCGCCACCGACACCACCCTCGCCGGTCCTCGCTACCTCGCGGTGCTGCCCGTCCACGCCGTCGTCGACGCCGACCCGGCCCGCGTGCCCACCGTCCTGCTCGGCCCCCCGCGCACCGCCAGCGCCAGCGACTACGACGTCCTCGTCCACCGCAAGGACCCGCCCGTCGACGCCAGGTACCGCGCCTACGCCGGCCACTTCGCCGCCCTGCCGACCTCGGGCCCCTTGCAGGTCAACCAGCCGGCCGAGGTCCTGCGTCACTCGGAGCACTTGCTCGCGGCCGACTTCCCCGAGTACGCCGTGCCGACCGTGCACTGCCTCGACCTCGACGCGCTGGTCACCGCCGTGCGGGCGCAGCCGCAGGAGGCCGTCGCCAAGCCGCTGGGCGAGTGCAGCGGCCACGGCATCGTATTCTTCGCGCCCGACACCCCCCGCGCCGAGCTACAGGTCTATTGGGACATGTACGGAGGGACAGGCCCCGACCAC
>JAYUXQ010000426.1:0-1840 GCA_043752905.1 Nannocystis sp.
AGCGACACCATGTTGTTCTCGACCGGCGGGCTGCCCGGGCTGACGTCCCCGATGAACGCATCCTCGTCGCCGCGGTTGTGCATGGTCGCCGTGAACTGCAGCAGACGCCGCCAGCCCGGCCCACCGACGCAGCCCTCGGCGATCGCGCAGGAGTCGGCGCCGAAGTAGCGATAGACGATGCGATTGTCCTCGACCCCGGCCTTGACCGCCGTGAGCTGCGGGCCGCCGGACACCTGCTCCGAGAACCGCACCTGGTCCGCGCGGGCGCTGTCCCACGGCCTGCGCTCGACGCGGAGCACCGTCTCGACCGCGCCGACGTTGGCCCGCAGCGCCTCGACGCAGGACAGCATCGGCGCCTCGGTGATGTGACAGCCCGAATCGGGGCCCGCCTCGCAGGTGTCATCATAGAAGGTGCGCGCGTTCTCGGAGTCGACGCTGTTGGGCGGGAAATCCTCCTCGTCCATGCAGGCGTAGCCGGTGCGCTCGAGCAGCAGCTCGGGGTCGACCGGCAGCACGAACGGCTCCTCGACGACACCGCCGACCTCCGCGAGCTCGGGGTCGCTGAGGGCCGGCTGGTCAGGGCCCGAGAGCAGCGTGCCGGTAAACGTGTAATCGACGACGACGAGGTCGTGCCCGTCGATCGTGCGCCGCTCGGGGGTCCCGACCGCGAGCGTCCATTGCTCGCGCGGCGGCAGCGGCAGCTGGCCGCGATCATCGTAGAAAGTATTGCGAAAGATCATGCGATAGTAGGTCGTCTCTACCTGCAGGCCCGCGCGGCCCTGCCACACCGCCGCCGGCTCCGCCAGCAAGCGCTGGGCGATGCGGTCGCGGTCGGCCATCGGGATGTCGTCGAGCAACACGCCCACCGTGCTCGCCAGCGTCAGATCGAGCAGCGACCCCGAATCGTCGGCCTTTTCGGCGCTGCAGGCGAGGGACAGGGCAATGATAGCGGTACAACCGTGACGGCTCTTCACCCGCGAACGCTATCGCCGTCGCGCCGACCCTGTCAACAAATGAAACCGTCCGGTACCACGCGCCTCGCGTTTTTCAGCGCTCGCAGTCACCGCGCTGGATCGAGCGCTGCGCATGAGCAGCGCGCGTGGGAGCCGCAGCCCGCCGTCCGTGCTGATCCACCCTGCGTTCGAACGCGGTCATCTCGGGGCCACGACCAGCTTCGCGTGGCCTCGCAGCTGCACGCCGGCGACGATCGCGGGGTCGGTCACGGGGTCGGTCACGGTCATGGCGACGACCCGGACGTCGTCGATCCTGCCGCGCGTGCGGACCGACTCGGAGACCTGGTAATCCGACCGGACATGCCCGCTCGTCGTCCTTGAGCGACGACCCCGACGAGCTGCCCCTCTCCACGCCCGTCTTCATGTTCCCATTCTGACGCGTGCACGCGCGGCAGACCCACCGCCAGGTGCGGCGGCCGGCCACGGTCTGTGCGAGCACCCTGGAGACACGGCGGAGGTGAGCAATGCGCGAGAAGACGATCAGCGGGGCGGCGCGTGGGCTGGCGGCGATCAACAGCGCTTACCAGGCGGTCGTCGGCGGGCTGTCGCTGGCTAGCCCGGGCCCTGGCTGCTGCCCGCGGCGAGCGTGGCGGGCGTGGCGGCCAACACCTGGGCGCGCCTGGCCGGCGAGTTGCGCTGGGCGCAGGTCGCAGGATCGACGGGGTTTCAGGCGGCCCTGGCGGTGTCACTCGCGCTGTACTCGACCCGCCGGCGGAATTCCCGCCTGAACTTCTTAACCGCTAACCGCTCGGGGTCAATGTGTCGCAGCGGGAATTCCCCGAGGAGCTAAACGCGACGAGCGTGGCGATCGAGCTGGCCGCCGGGAC
>JAYUXQ010000427.1:0-1837 GCA_043752905.1 Nannocystis sp.
TTGGCCTGCGCGAGCTGCCGGGCGGCGTCGAGGCCGTTGAGCAGCGGCATCGAGATGTCGAGCAAGATGATGTCGGGCCGCAGGCGCTCGGCCGCCCCCAGCAGGGCGCGCCCATCCTCGACGGTGTCGACGACCTCGACCTCACTCGAGAGCAGCATCCGCAGACCCTCGCGGACGAGCGCGTGGTCCTCGGCGATCAGCACGCGGGGGCGCGGGCCCTCGACTGCGGCATCCTCACCATCCTCACCATCCGGCCGCGGGACCGAGGGCTGGCCGGAGGTGAACTGCGTGCTCGGAGATTCGTCGTTCAAGCGGTTCCGTGATCGTGATGGGCCTGGCGGGGGCGCCAATATTGTAAGTGCTGGGCGGGCGCGAGCGCCATCTCGGGCGTGTCGTAGCGCCGGCCATCCTCGGGCAATGCGTACAGCTCCTCGAGCAGCTGTGGCGGCGCCGCGGTCCTCGCGGCGAAGTCGATGAGTTCCTCCCGAGTCGCAGGCCAGGAGACCCCACGGAGGTGGTCCACCTGGGCCGAAGTGCTCACCGGCCAGCCTATTCGTGACCGTCGACGTCCCGGCAGCGGGCACCCTTGCCGCGCTGATCGATGATCGATGATCGCCGGTCGGCCTCATCAGGCCCCGGTCGCTCCCGGTACCTCGGGCTTGATCACATAAAACAGTCGCGCCCCGACGCCGCCCTCGGCGTTGAGGCGCTGCGCCGCCGCGCCTGAGACCAGCTCGATCTTCGCGCCGGCCAGCAACGCCTCGCGCGGCAGGCTATCGCGCAGGGTCGGGTCCTGCATCGGCCACGGCAGCACCAGCAGCTCGACTTGCTGGCGCTCGAGGCAGGCCGCGACCGCCGCGTGTCCGAGCGCCCCGCGCGAGCCCGACTTGGCGAAGTTGATCACCTCGTCGACGAGCTCGATCTCCCGCTGCCGCTCGACCTCCGTGGCGACTGGCCCGACCAGACGTACGACCGCCGCGTCGTCGAGGTGCTGCGGGATCGCCAGGATCCCGACGACCTTTTTGGCAACGTCGTCGTGCAGCTCGCGCTTGACCGCGTGCGCAGCCTCCTCGCTGCCGCCGATGAACAGGCGGTTCGCCTTCGTCTCCTCCATCAACTGGCGCGCCTGTGTCGCGACCTCCTGGAAGAAGCGCCGCCGATGGTCTTCCACGGCCGCCGCGAACGCGTCGCGGTTCGACCCCCCGCCCGGGTGACGATCGCCCTGGCTGCGACCCGTGGCCGTCTGCGTCCTCTCCGGGAAGTCGTAGGCCGCGAACTCGTTGTTATGCATGCCCTCGCGGCTCGCACCGCCCATGTAGCCGGAGATGAAGCGTGCGTGCTCCTGGTCGACCACGAGCACCAGCGTGCGCTCATACTCGTCCATCGCCCACAGCAACGGCGCCAGCGAGGCGCGCCCGTAGCTGACCGCGTTCTCGAGCAACGGCACCGGCAGCTCGAAGACCTGCTCGCCGTCGGGCGTCAGGAACAGCGCGAGGCCCTTGGTATGCCCACGATAGCCGTCGAGGCGGTCCTCGGCCCGCTTGCACAGCGCGTCGAAGGTCGGGTCCTCCGGGTGCTCGACGTGCAGCTCACGCAGCGCGTTCTTCAGCCAGATCCGCCAGCCGGGGGTGGCGGCGTGATTCTCGAGGCGGGCTGCGTCGACCATCAAGAACAGCGACAGGGTCCTGTCCGCGTCGGCTTGGGAGATCAGGCGATGAATGTCGGCGAGGTCGATCATGATGGCTCCTGGGTTCTCCTACCACCCGACCCGCGAGCCGCAAGCGCGGTCCGACCGGGGGCCCGCGACCCGCGTCGCTCGTGGCGGCGCGCGCGAGCG
>JAYUXQ010000428.1:0-1837 GCA_043752905.1 Nannocystis sp.
GCGGCGGATGAGGCCGGCGTGCGCCGGGGAGAGCGGGGCCGGGTTGTGCTCGGCGTCGAGGACCCACAAACCAGGGAGCGCGAGGCGGTCGGGATCGGAGGGAGGGAGGTCGAGGCGCGCGGCGGCGGCGAAGGCGGGCCAGCCGGGGTGTAACGGGCGCGTCAGGGGGCGGGCCTGGACGACCCAGATCTGCGCGTCGTGGTCGGCGACGAGCTCGAGGTCGAGGCCGTGCATGGCGGCCGGGAGAGCTGCGCGGACCTCGTCGCAGATGCGGGCGATCGGCCCGCGTAGTTCGGCCGGGAATAGCTCGAGCGGGCCGGCGAGCGCTGGACTGAGACCGGCGGCGAGCGGCTCGCTGTGGTCGCGGCGATGCAGCTCGACGTGGCAGACCCGCGCGGACGATGCGGGCTGGTCGAGGTCCGGGTGGAGGAGTGCCTGGGCGACGACGGCGAGCCATGGGCCGGCGATCTCGCGTTGTACGAGCGCCTGCGCGCGTGGTGGGCCGGAGAAGTAGTCGGTGAGCCAGGGGTCGTGCAACGCGGCTGCGATCTGCTGTAGCGCGGCGCGGACCTCGTCGCGGTCGCGGCAGCCGGCGATCGAGGTGCCGAGGCCGGCACCCGAGGCGTCGGCCGTGTCCTCGCCGAGCAATGCGGCGCGCACGATCACCCGGCCGCTCCGAAGGAGTGCGTCGATCGCCAGCCAGCTCTCGGCGTCGGGCTCTGCGGTGTCGGCCAGTGGCACGAACGCGGGCACCGGCACACCCGCGGTCACGAGGC
This sequence comes from Nannocystis sp., assembly GCA_043752905.1. Lineage (GTDB taxonomy): Bacteria > Myxococcota_A > Polyangia > Nannocystales > Nannocystaceae > Nannocystis. The sequence continues at coordinate 777 of JAYUXQ010000428.1, forward strand.
GCTCGAGCGCGGCGATCTTCGGGGCGGATGGGCCTCGCACGGGCGCACTGTAGCCGGTCACGGCACCCGTGGTAGAGGAGGCGGGTGCGTGGCGCCGATCAGCTCCCGGGTCCGGTGCTCGCCGAGTGGCTGATCCACACGCTGAGGCCGCTGCGGACGGCGGTGCTGCGCGGGCCGGAGGTCGCCCTCGCCGGCACGGGCGCCATGTTGCACGAGCGGGTGGCGGCGGTGGCGGCTCCGTACGGCTGGACGACGGTCGACGGCAACACCGACATGGGGATCGACTTCGCGGCGTTGATCGTGATCCGGGCTTTGGGTGACTCGATCGTCGCGCCGGAGGTCGCGCGGGCGGCCGCACGCGTGCAGCCGGGCGGGCAGATCATCGAGCTGGCCCACCCGCCCGCGGTGCGACCGTGGCAACTGCTGCGCTGGCTGCGACGCACGCGAGTGATGCGCTCGGCGGCCGAGCTGCGCGCGCGGGCGTGGCTCGAGTTCGGACTTTATGGCGTCGAGCAATGGGCGCCCGTCGACCTCCCGCGCCTGCTCGTGACCTGCGGGCGGCGGCGTGCGATACCCGGTCCATGAACGCGAACGGAGCGAACGGACCGGACACGCTGTGGGTCGAGGTCAGCGACGAGCGCTTCACCGAAGCAGTGCAGCGCAGCTTCAAGCGCGCCGGAGAGCCGCAGCGAGTGACCGCGGTCGACATCGATGGTGAGGGCTTCAAGCCGGTGTGGGCGCTCGATCTGGCCGACGGCGAGGTCGTGACCGGAGCGGCGCACGCCTGCCTGGTCGAGGACAGCGGCAGCGGGGTCGTGTGGCTGGTGTACGGCGGGGCGGCGGGGCTGTGGATCACAACCGGAGCGTCCGGCGCGCGCCCGCGGGCCGACGATGCGAGCGCGACCTTCGACGCGTTCTTGCTGGTCGACCGCGACGCGCTGGTATTCGCGTAGCTCAGGCGATGGAGATCGCGCGTTCCCACGCGCGCCGCAATTCATTGCGCTGCGGCGTGGCCGGACCCGGCGTGAAGCTGCGGTCCTCTTTCCAGGCGGCGGCGAGGG
>JAYUXQ010000429.1:0-4742 GCA_043752905.1 Nannocystis sp.
GGTGGGCGGCGGTCTCGTCGTCGCCGTGCGGGGGCCAGGCAGTGACGGCGAGGCGGCGCAGCTCGGCGAGGTCGGGGGCGCGTGCGGGCGTGAGGGCGAGCAGGGCGTCGAGGAACAGCGACTGGAAGTGGAGGTCGCGCAGGTCGCGGTAGACGGCCAGCCAGATCGGCGGCGCGGCCTGCATCCATATCGGCAGACAGGCGGTGAAGCGGGGCTCCTCGGCGAAGCCGAAGGGCGTCCATATGTCGGCTGCCTCGGCGCCGCAGCGCGTGATCCAGGCGGCGAGGAAGGCGTCGCGCGTGGCAGGGTCGAGGCCGGGGGCCCGCTCGAATCGGCTGTAGAAGCTGTGGATCGCGACGCGGTGGACTCGCAGGCCGCGCTCGAGGTGATCGATCAGGGGGACGTGGAGGGCCGGGACGGCGGCGAGGCGGGCGATCTGGCCAGCCGGGAGGGTGCGCATGGGGTCGTGGGCGAGGAGGCCGACGAGCAGGGGGATGACGGCGGGCGCGGGCGGACCGGCGGGGGGCAGCAGGCGATCGAGGATGTCCTCCCAGACCTCGGCGGGCAGGCCGGCGGCAATTAATAGTTCGAGCGCGGGGGCCAGGGCGGCGGGGTCGTGCGGGGGCGTGAGCGCGCGGGCAGCCTCGCGGAGCAGGGCGAGGTCGACGGTGTGGCCGTCGCCGGGGCGCAGGCCGCCGCGGGACTCGACCGCGGATGTCAGAAGGGACATGTCGCAAGGGACATCCGCGGGGCGGTCACGTAGCGCGTGCTGGCGGCGGATGTCGTGGGCCAGCGCGAGGAAGGGACGGCGAGAGATGCGGGTCAGGGCTTCGAGGTCACCGAGGCGCGCGAGCCACAGTGCAGCCTCCGGGTCGTCGGCGGCGCGGCGGGCGAGCTGGCGGCGCCACGGGGTCGCGACGGTGCGATGAACGTGCGACTCGAAGGGGTCGGGGTGCCAGGCCGCGGGGACGACGGCGGGGTCGTGCCACGGGGCGAGCAGCGCGGCGAGGTCGGGGAGGTGGAGCACGAGCTCGCCGAGCGCGGCGAAGGGCGGGGCGGTCGGGCGTGGGAGGTCGCCGTGCTGCGCGCGGGGGCCGGCCTGGCGGATGAGCGCGGCGAACATGTCGGGCGCGTCGGCGAGGGCCGGGCGGGCGCGCAGCAGCTCCCGCACGGCGCGCAGGGCATGCGGGGCCGGGACGGGACGCTGGGTCAGGCGGGTCAACCAGCTGGCCCCGAGGCCATGTTCCAGAGGACATGGTCTTACGGACAGGGAGAAGCGCGCGGCGAGGTGCAGGGCGATGTCCTGGGCGAGCGGGCCGTGGCGGCCGCGCAGGGCGGCGACGATCGCGTCGGGGTCGGGGTCGCGGGCGTGGGACCGGAGGGCGGCGCGGCGCAGCCCGGTCAGGCCGCACTCGCGGCAGTGGGCGCACCCGGCCTGCTCGGCGACGATCCAGTCCCACAGCCCGGCGAGCTCGGGGCAGCGGGCGAGCAGCTCGGCGACGGGCAGGCAGGCGAACGAGTCGCCCATGGCGGTGGTGCGGTGGGCGAGGCCGTGGTCGTCGAACACCTGGCTGTGGCGGCGCTCGCAGGCGGCGGCGTCGAGCCAGGCGCGCGTGAGCTCGGCGCAGGGGAGGCTGTGCTCGAGCAGGTCGGCGAGGTCGCTCCACAGCGCGCGGTCGTACGCGACGCCGGTCGCGGCGCGCACGGCCGCGGCGGGGCTGATGTCGAGCTGCGTGACGACGTGGACGCGGGCGAGGATGCGGTCGCGGCGGGCGCGTCGGGCGAGCTCGCGTGGTGGGATGCGAGCGGCGACCATGCGGGTGACGGCGGCGGCGGCGGCGTCGTTGCGGAGGTTGGCGAGCAGGGCGAGGCTGGCCTCGAGGTCGTCGCGGGCGACGGCGAGCCAGGCGCGCGGGCGGTCGAGGGTCCACTCGCCGAGCCGCTCCGGGACGGGTCGACCGAGCGCGGCGAAGTAGGGCTCGAGGTCGGTGAGGGCGCGGCTCGGACGGGACCAGGACTCGGCGCCGTCGTCGTACCAGAAGCCCGGGTGGATGGTCTCGGGGGCGCCGTGGTCGGTGAAGGGGAGGCCGCAGGCGTCGGCGAGGTCGGTGCACAACGCGTGGAAGGCGGCGGTGACGGCGGGCCGGTCGTCGAGGCCGCGGGCGCAGTAGAGGCGGTAGCCGAGCAGGCCGAAGTCGCTCGAGACGGCGATCAGCTGGCGGGCGATCACGCTGCCGCGGGCGTCGCGGAGGTAGAGCACGCGCTTGTTGATGTCGACGGCGTTGAGCACGGTCGAGTCGGCGTTGAAGCCGGTCTCGAGGGCGAGGCAAGTGTCGAACGGGATCCCCATGCGCAGGACCTCGAGCGGGTCGTCCTCGATGCATAAGATGTGACGGACGCCGGCGATCTCGAGGGTGCGCTGCCGGGGAGCGAGCCACGGTGGGGTGCGCATGTGCGTGGCGGCGCGGGCGAGCCAGGCGTGGTTGCGCGGGAGCGTCGGTGCGATCGGTCGGCCGGGGTGGGTCGCGGCGAAGCGCAGCAGCTCGCGGAGCAGGGCCCGGTTGCGGTCGGCGGCGCCGAGATAGAAGCGCAGGGCGTCGCGCCACGCGGGCGTCAAGGTCGGGGGGGTGACGCCGATCGCCTCGTGGAGCAGGTCCTGGACGATGACGTCGAGCTTGCGGGCGAAGGCGCGGGCCTGCAGGGCGTCGCAGCGCTCGGCGAGGCGGCGCAGGGTCCAGCCGCGGTCGCCGGGGAGGTCGGTGGCGAGCTCGGCCTCGAGGTGCGCGAGGCGGGCTCGCAACGCGGGGGTCAGGGAGGGTAACGCGGCGAGGTGGTCGCGCTGGCGAATGACGCGGTCGTGGCGATCGAAGTCGCGGCGCAGGGTGGTCGAGAGCGCGACGGGCTCGTCGGCGAGGACGCTGAGGTGACAGTGGCGGTCGAGGAGCGGCTCGTCGCCGAGCCAGGCGGTGAACTCCGGGAAGTGCTGGCGGGCGAGGCCGGGCGGGGCCCGGGTCAGCTGCGCGAGCAAGGCGTCGGCCCGGCGCGGACGGGCGGCGAACAGGCCGAGCGTGGCGCGCAGGCGGGCGAGCTGGGCGTCGGCTCCGCGCTCGTCGGGCGCGTGGTGCTCGATGAGGCAGTGCGCGAGCAGGGCGAGGCCGCCGCGGTGGGTGGCGTGCAGGCGCGCGAAGTGGTCGGGCCGCAGGTCGACCTCGACGCCGAGCTGGCGGTAATGAGGCAGCAGGCGCACGAGCCAGCAGGCGTACGCGGCCGCGAGCGTGGCGTCCCCCGTGAGGCTGGCGAGGCGGTCGTGCTGGCCGAGGGCGACGACGTGGTCGACGAGCGCGGGCGCGAGGCCGTCGGCGACCCACGGGGCGAGCTTGATGCAGGTCTCCGGCGTGACCGGGAGGCGTAGCAACCACACGGCGCGGGCGAGGGACAGGCGCACCTGGGCGCGGCTGACGGCGCGTAGCTGGGATTCGGCGAGGTCGAGCTCGTCGGGCGCGAGCGCGGGTGGGGGCGGCTCGGCGGGGTCGACCGGGAAGGCGAGGGCGTACAGGCCGAGGACGCGGCGCAGCGCGGCGAGGTGGTCCGGGCCGCGGGTGGTGCCGAGCGCGTGCACGAGGGTCGCGCCGAGCTCGCGGACGCGGGCGGCGAGGGCGAGTCGGGCGAGGTGTGAGATGGCTCTTCGGACAGGTGGGAGCGGACGGGCGTATGACGGGATGTCCTCGGGGACAGGTGGGATGTCCTCGGGGACAGGTGGGCGCGGGGCGGGGGCGGTCAGGCCGTGGGCAGGGGCGCGCGGCCAGGCGAGGGCGCGGCGCAGGATCGGCTCGAGGCGGCGGGCGGCGGCGCGGCCGGGGATCGTGGTCAGGTGGAGCAGATCGGCGGCCGCGGCGTCGAGCATGGCGGCGAGCGCGGGCGGTTCGCGGTGGGCGCGGGCGAGGTCGAGGAGGCGGCGCTCGAGACCCTCGAGGCGCCGCGTGGCCTCGCGTCGGCGACGACCACCGAGCCCGGCGCTGCGGGCCAGCCAGCTGGTGAGCAGGTCGGCCGCGTCGCGGCCGTGCAGGTCGGCGACGAGGTCGTGGAGCGGGTCGTCGGGGCTGTTCGGGTCAGGCGGCGGGGGCTGGAGGACCTGTGTGAGGTGGTCGATCCGGGCGGCGCGGGCGGCGAGCCAGCGATCGTCGAGCGCACCGAAGCTGCGAAAGTGTCGCGGGGCGCCACGGACGACCGCCAGCCACGGCAGCGCCTCGAGGGCTCGCAGGTCGCGGTGCGCCCTGGCGACCAGCGCGGGCGTCAGGCGCCGGGGCTCGCCGTCGCAAGCGATCGCGGCGAGCACCGCAGAGCGTCCAGGAGGGCCCGTGCGGCAGGCGGTGGCCAGCGCGAAGGGGTCGACGTAGCAGGGGTGCAGCAGCACGGGCCCGTCCGCGGTGCGCACGACGACGCCGTCGAGCCGCGCGAGGTGACGGAGGCGGCGCTGCAGCTCCTTGATCTCGTCGTCGGCCTTGGCCATGCCAGGCGGCGAGGATAGCCGATCTACGGGCCGGGGAAGCTTGCTCGGTGCGCGCCGGGTCGGATACCCTGGGGGCGAGTCCGCCGCGGGTGGAGTTTCCGCGGCGCTACAATGCGGCGGTCGACCTGCTCGACCGGCACGTGCACGCGGGTGGGGGGAGAGGGTCGCGTATGTCGACGACTTCGGGGCGGTCACGTATGCGCAACTGCTCGCGCGCGCGAACCGGGTCGGG
>JAYUXQ010000430.1:0-1833 GCA_043752905.1 Nannocystis sp.
TGAACCTCAAGGCCCCCGCCGACGCCCGCAACAGCGTGCAGGGCCTGTACGCGATGGTCTGCTTCGGCGTCGCGCGCCTGCTCGGCTCGGTGGCGGGCGGCTATGCTGCGGGCCTCGGGCTCGCGTGGACCTTCGGCCTCGGCGCAGTGCTGGCGGCGGCCGCCCTGATCTGGCTGTGGCTGCGCTTCTTCGACGCCGCAGCGGACACGGCCCTCCGTTCGCGCCCCATTTCGCGGTCTTGAGACAGATCTGATACAGGGGACAGGTGCGCGGGAAGTGCCTCTCCCTGATCCTGCTGTTGGGCGTCTCCGCCTGCGCCACGCGTGCCCGCACGGGTCCGGGGCTGGCCAGCGGCAGCGGCCCCGTGCTCGCCGATCCCACCGTCGACCCCAACGCCGACCGCGACAACGACGGCTTCCTCGACCTCCAGGACACCTGCCCCGGCGAGCCTGGCCACGAGCCCGATGGTTGCCCGGTGCGCGACAGTGACCGCGACCAGATCTTCGACGTCGACGACGACTGTCCCGACGCGCCCGAGGCCGTCAACCGCTTCCACGACCACGACGGCTGCCCCGACGAGTTCCCGGCGCGCTGGGCGATCCTCGATCAGCCGCTGTTCTTCGGCGTCACCGTCGAGGAGCTGCGCGAGCAGCCGATGGACGCGCTGACCCCCGCGATCAAGGCGGGCCTCGTGCAGATCGCCGAGGTCATGCGCGAGTACCCGGAGCTGCGCATCGAGATGGTCGGCCACCACGACAGCGCGTGGAAGCTGCGCGGCAAGCAGAACCCCGGCGCCCGGCGTGTGCTCGCGGCGCGCAAGTTCCTGGTCGAGAAGCAGAAGATCAAGACGAAGCGGATCCACTTTCGAGCCGAGGGCAGTGAAGCACCGATCGCCGACAACGACGCCCCCAACGGCCCACTAAAAAACAACCGCCTCGAGTTCCAGATCCTCGCCAATTAAAACTCAGGTCTCGTCGGGGTCGTCGGGGATGAACTCGCCGTCGGTCGCCACCACGCGCTTCGGCGGCACCACGGGGACCGGCTGCAAGCGACCCGTGGGGGCAGGCGGCGCAGCGATCGCCCCGAGCTCGCCCGGCAGCGGGCGCAGCAGCGCCGCGAAAGCCTCGATCGCGGCGCTCACCAGCTCGTCGTCGTGCGTCTGCAACACCGCCCGCGCGTCGCGGACCCCGGCCGTCACCGCAGCACGCAGCTCGGGCGATAGCTTCTCCATCTCGGCGACGACCCGATCGGCGCGCTGGGCCATGCCCTCGAGCCGCCCACGTCGCTCCGCGGTCGCCCGTTGCGCCCGCGCCTCGGTCTCCTCGGCGCGCGCCGCCTCGACCATGGCCATGAGGACATGTCCCTCGAGACCGCCGCGTTCCTCGACCACCAGCCGCGCCTCCTTGCCACGAAACAGCTCGCGGATCGACATGTCGAGGACCTGATTACCGTCGAGCGTGAACTTCGTCTCGACCTCGGGCCGCCCCGCCACCGTGAATTTCAATAGAAGCGGCGCATCACCGCCCGCGCGCTCGCCCTCAAAGACCCGACACTCGACGCCCGGCCGCCCATCGCCGGGCGTCTCGAGCGGCTCGCTGTGCTCGGTCGGCACCAGCGAGCGCAGGGGGAACAGCAGCCGCGGCTCGGCCCCGCCGACTTGCAACCATAGCGGCCGCGACAGCGCCTCGTGCACCACCAGCTCCGGGCTGCGCGACGCCAGCAAGCCGGCGAAGATCGCAGCCCCGCGCGCGACCACATCATCACTGTCGAGCGCCGCGCTCGGCGCCTTTTTAAAAATTGTCTCGACGCGCTCGTGCACCGCGGGCATGCGCG
>JAYUXQ010000431.1:0-4740 GCA_043752905.1 Nannocystis sp.
AGCGCTGGCTGATCATCGCCAGGATCAGCGCGCCCTCCAGCAGCGAGAAGTGGTTGCCGATGCACATCCGCGGACCCGCGCTAAACGGCACGTAGGCGCACTTGTGGCGGCCCTGCATCGCCTCCGGGGTGAAGCGCTCCGGGTTGACGCGGTGCGGCTCGTCCCAGAACTCGGGGTGGCGGTGCGTGAAGTACGGCAGGTACATCACGAGCTCTCCGGCCTCGACGCGGTGGCCGCCGAGCTCGACCGGCGCGATGACGTCGCGCGCGCCGCTCCACGTCGGCGTGTACAGCCGCAGCGCCTCGTGCAGCACCATCCGCGTGTACGGCAGGCGGGCCATGTCCTCGGCCGTCGGCGTGCGCCCGCCGAGCACCGCGTCCACCTCGGCGTGCAGCTTCTCCTGGATCTCGGGGTTCGTGGCCAGCATGAACCACGTCCACGACAGCGCGAGCGCGGTCGTCTCGTGCCCCGCGAGGAAGAAGGTGATCACCTCGTCGCGCAGCGCCGCGTCGTCGAACGGCTGGCCGTGCTCATCGCTGCCGGCCAGCAGCGCGCTCAGCAGATCTGGCGGGCGCTCGCCGCTCGCCCGCCGGTCACGGATGATCTTGTGGACCGTCTCGTCGAGGGTGGCCAGCGCGCGGCGAAGCTTCCGGTTGCCCGGCGTCGGCCAGGCCAGCGGCAGGCGCACCAGCTCGTTGCCCCGCACCGACAACATCTCGAGCGCGACCGAGAACGCCTCCGCGGAGCTGTCGATCGACCCGCGAAGGTCGAGGCTAAACAGCGTGTCACCGATGATCCACATCGTCAGCGCCAGCAGCTCCTCATAAATGTCGAAGTCGGCGCCGACCTGCAGGCGCGTCTCCCACGACTCCAGCATCGTCGAGGTCGCCGCCGTCATCTTCGTGCCGAGCGCCGCGATCGCCCCTTTATTGAAACTCGGCTGGGCGACGCGCCGGTGCGACCGCCACGTCTCGCCCTCGATCGTCACCATCCCGCGATCGCCGACGAGCACGCGGAACTGGTCGTACGCCGTGCCCTTGTAGAAGCTGTCGCGCTCGCTGAGCAGCACGCGCTCGAGGTCGTCGGGGTGGGCGATCGCCACCAGGCGCTTGGGCCCGAGGTCGACGCGAAAGGTGTCGCCATGGCGCTTCCACGACCTCTCGAGCAGAGGAAAAAGCCCGCCTTGCAGCAGCACCTGCAGGCCGTTGCCGACGACCGGCCACGACCTCGGCCCGGGGATCGCTCTCGGCGCGCTTACGCTCGGGTTCGACTGCTGCATTCCCAAGAAATAGAACATGTTTCAGATCCGGGCAAGCCGGGAGAGCCCGTATGCTTCGGCCCCCGAATGGCCGACCGCCCGACCCTGTCTCGCAGCCACCTCGTCTTTGCGCTCGGGGTCATTTGCTTCGCCAACTTCCTCAACTACCTCGACCGCCAGGTGGTCAGCGCCCTCGAGAGGGAGATCCGTGACGCCTTCAGTCTGAGCAAGCCGGAGTTCGGCACCCTGTGGTCGGCCTTCACGATCGGCTACATGGTATTCGCGCCGCTGGTCGGCTACGCGGCGGTCCGCTGGCGCCGTACCACCATCTTCGCGATCTGCGTGCTGGTGTGGTCGCTGGCGACCATGGGCTCCGGCCTGGTGACCACCAAACCCGCCCTCTATGCCATGCGCTTTTTGATCGGCGTCGGCGAGGCCGGCTGCCTCGTCATCGGTCCGACGCTGGTCGTCGACCTGGTCTCGACCGCGTTTCGCGGGCGCGCCCTCTCGATCTTCTTCCTCGGCCTCCCGCTCGGCGGCACCGCCGGCTACATCGTCGGCGGCGTCGTCACCGAGCACTTCGGCGGCTGGCGCAACGCCTTCCTCGTCGCCGGTGCGCCGGGCCTGCTGGTCGCCTTGCTGCTGCTGCTGGTCCGCGAGCCGCCGCGCACCGAGGCCCCCGCCGGCACCGATCAACGCGGCTTTGCGCCCTACCTCAGCCTGCTCAAAAATCGCACGCTGATGCTCATCATCCTCGCGCAGGCCTTCGCGGTGATGATCCTCGTGCCGCTGCTGCACTTTGGCATCGGCTTCTTCGAGCAGGAGCGCGGCATGACCAAGGTCCAGGCGACGACCTACCTCGGCCTCATCGGTCTCGTCGCCGGCGTGCTCGGCAGCCTGCTGTCGGGCGTGCTCGGCGATCGCCTGGCCCGCCGCACCCGCGGCGCCTACGCCCTGCTGGCCGGCTGCGCCTACGCGCTCGCGCTGCCCTGCCTGGCGATCGGCTTCCACGTCACCGATCACGTCATGATCCTCGCGGCGCTCACGGTCGGCGCGACCTGCCTGTTTTTGTGCATGCCCGCCGTCAACACCCAGATCGCCAACGTGGTCCGGCCCGACCAGCGCACGATGGCCTACGCGCTCGCGGTGTTCATCCTGCACTTCCTCGGCGACATGGCCGCCCCGCCCGCCTTCGGCGCCGCCGCCGAGGCGCTCGGCAACACCGGCGACACTTTCTTGCGATTCGTCGGCGTGCTCGTGCTCGCCGCGAGCTGCTGCTTCGTCGCCACGAAGACCGCAGAGCACGACGTCGCCGCGGCCGAGCGCGTCTGACCCGACGCCCGCTATTCGAGGACGAGGTCGATCGTTGGACCCACGCCGTCGTATGCGGCGCTCACCTCGACCCCGCTCCCCGGGGGGAGCGTCACCTCCTCGAGATCGAGCTTGCACGAGCCGTTCGCGTCGGCGAAGCAAGTGCACATGCCCTCGCACTCGCCAGCGTGGCTGTAGGAGATCGACATGGTGTAGGCGCCCGGCGTCGCGCGGCGACTGGCCGCGCAGATCCCGTCCGGGGCGAAGCCGCAGGTGTCCGCGATCTCGACCGGGAAGTACACGTGGGGCGACCACTCGAGCGGGACGTGACCACCGGGCTCGATGCGCATCGGCGGCGACAGCTTATCGTTGGCCAGACACCCGCCCCGGACGGCCCACGCTCCGGCCCGAACATAGCGGGCTGGGCAGGCGAGCGCCGCTGCGCTAGCGTGCTGCCTGCATGCGTTCGCTGGCCCTGCCCCTTTGTTTGCTCGCCCTGATGCCCGGCTGCGATCGCGGCGACACCACGCCGCGAGACGTCCCCGCGACCCCGACCCCCGACGTCACGGCCCCGGCACTCACTCCGCCCGCGCAACCGACCCAGCCGGCCTGGATCGCGTTTAGCTCGGACAAGCTCGGCTTTCGCACCGAGTTCCCGGCCTCGCCCAGGAACGAGACCATGAAGGTGCCGACCGCCCTGGGCGAGATGGAGATGCAAGTCTTCGTCGTCGAGCAAGGCACGCGGGCGTACATGATCTCGGTGTCCGAGAACCTGCCGTCGGCGCAGCCGCTGGTGGTCGCCAACGTCCTGGACGGCGCGCGCGACGGGGCCGTCGCCAACATCCAGGGCCGCCTCGTGAGCGAGAAGCAGATCACCGTCGACGACCTGCCCGCGCGTCGCCTCGAGATCGCCGCCGGTCCGCTGGACACCCCGCTGCGCGTCGAGGCCGTGCTCATCCTCCGCGATCGCAAGCTCTATCAGGCGTTGATGGTCGCCCCCGCCAGCGAGCCGAGCCGCCCGGACGCGGAGCGCTTCATCACCGCGCTACACGTTCTTTGATCGTCACACGCCGAGCTCCTCGAGCAGGCCGCGGACGCGCTCCTGATCCCGCAGGCGCCCCGGCACCAGCTCGAGGTAACGCTCGTAGTGGGTGCGCGCCGCCGCGAGGTTGCCGAGCTCGCGCTCGATGTCGCCGAGCAGGCGGTGCAGGTCCCCGACATCGGGCGCCAGCGCGAGCGCCACCTGGGCGTCCGCCAGGGCCTTGCGCGGCAGGCCCTGGGCCAGCAGCACCCGCGCGTGGTCGATCGCCGCGAGGGCCTCCTTGTAGTCGCCGTACTCCTCGCTGTATAGCAATCTGTCCGCCGGGAAGTCGTCGAGCGGGGCCGGGCGCGCGCCCTCCCGCGTCAACGCGTGGCGCAGGTCAATGGCCCGGTAGCGGCCGAGCGCGCTCGGCCCCTCGGCGACCCACAGCACCATCGCCGTCGCGTCGACCACCACCGAGTGCGTCAGGTGCAGGTTGTCGAGCGCGTTGCGGTTGCCGAGCCCGAGCTCCTCGCCGCCGAGGCCACGACGGTCACGCAGGATCGCCACGGCCCGCGCCGGGTCGACCGGACCGGGCCCCGCCAGAAGTTCACCCAGCCGCTCGTAGCGGTAGCCCGACGAGGTGTAGCGGCGGATGCGGTCATTTTGCGCGTCGCGCTCGAAGGGCTCGCGCAGCAGGTGATTCGTGGCGTGGATCGCCGCCTCGTCCTCGCCCCGCGGCTTGCGCTCGTCCTTGTCGCGCGGCGCCAGCTCGACGATCGCCGCCTTGCGCTGGCGACCGTCGCCGACGAGCACCGCGCCCGAGGTGCGCAGGTCCGCTGCCTGAAGGATCTCGAGCGCCTGCTCGAGCGTGTCAGCCTCCTCGAGCACCTGACGCAGCACCAGCGGCAACGGGGCGCCGTTCTCCAGCGGGTCATCGGTGCGCGACGGGTTGAGCGCCACGACCACCCCGCGCGCGTTGACCCCGGTGACCACGCCGAGCAGCCCGGCCCAGCCGATCGACACGTAGGGGTACTTGCCGTCCGGGTGCGCGAAGGTGACGAGGCGGTCGGGCTCGACCTCGGCGCCCAGGTCGACCGAGAAGTTGCGACCGACGACGAGGTTGCTGCGCTCCCCGCCCCCCTTGGGC
>JAYUXQ010000432.1:0-1831 GCA_043752905.1 Nannocystis sp.
GGCGCATGGTCGCTGCCGGAGGGATCGTTGTCCCCCTCGAGCCCGTGCCCGCCATGATCGGAGCGCCCTGTTTCACTGCGCATCAGCAAGAACTGAAGCCGCCCGGTGTAGCCGAGATCCCAGTCGAAGCCGTCGTCACCGGGGTCCTGGCACAGCAGATGGCGCGCGTCGACGGTCCCGCCGAAGAACTCGAAGCAGTCGTCCGCGCTGTGACGCACCTGCACGTGATCGACGCGGGTGCCGCGGCCGACCCCCGCGAGCGTCAACCCGTTGATCTCGTTGTTGGGCCCGAGCGCGACCCCGCTGTACTCGATCCGCACGTGACGCAGCGCCCCGCTGCTGTCCCCGGGATCCTCGCCGCCATACTCCCCGCCCTGCGCGATGCCCTCGACCCGCCCGCGGATCGACCTCCCCTCCGCGTCCTGGAGGTTGATCGGCGCGCGGCCCAGCAGCAGCAGCCCGCCCCAGTCCCCGGCCCGCCGCTGCCCCTCCGGCGCCGCGCTGGTGAACACGATCGGCCGCTCCGGCGTGCCCTCGGCGATCAGCCGCGCGCCCGGCTGGACCACCAGCGCGCCGCGGGTGGCCAGGTCGCCGACGATCGTCGTGCCAGCGTCGATCGTCAGCGTCGCGCCCGGTCGCACGAAGGTCAGGAAGCTCAGGCGGTAGCGCTTGTCGCAGGTCAGCCGCGCGTCGCCCTCGATCTCGCCCGACAGCTCGACCTCCGGCTTGTTCGCCGCGTCGCATCCCTGTCCCTTCGGACCTGTCTCGACAGACATGTCCCAATAGACATGTCCCAATAGACCGGCCCCGAGCCCCAGCCCCAGCCCCAGGCCCGCCGCCCGCCGTCCACCGCCACGGCCCCGCGGCAGCTCGATCCGGCGCGAGGGCGACGACTCGGTCGACTCCTCACGCTCGCCCGGCGTCCCGCTCGGCACTGTCACCCGCGGGCGGGCAGCCAACCCGTCCGGGCGGGTCGGATCGTCGACCACCAGCCCATGCGGCGCCCCGGGCACGTTCCTGTGCGACTCCGTCAGCAACGCGATGTCGAGGGCCGGCGCGTCCGGGTCGCGCTCGCGAGGCCGGCGCATCTGGGTCTCGACGAGCGCGCGCAGGTCGGCCCGCTCCGCGGCGAAGCGCTCGCTGACGACCACGGCCAGCTGGCGCTGCGTCGCCTGTGGCCCGGGCGCGTGCTGCTCGATCGCCTCGGCGAACTCGGCCGCGGAGGCCGGACGCCCCGCGGGGTCCTGCGCGAGGGCTCGCCGGCACAGCGCGCGCAGGCCCGAGTACGGGCCGTCCGCCAGCGCCGGGACCTCGCCGACGCGCAGCCGTTGCACGATCGCCACCTCGTCGAGCCCGGGCCACATGCGCCGCTGCGTCAGCGCCTCCCACAACATCACGCCGACCGCGAACAGGTCGGCGCGACGATCGACGAGCTCGCCGCGGGCCTGCTCCGGTGCGCAGTAGCTGGCCTTGCCCTTGAACGTCCCGACCTGCGTGTCGACGCCGCCGTCGAGGCTGCGGGCGATGCCGAAGTCGATCAGCTTGACCTGGCCGTCGTGTGTCACGATCACGTTGTGTGGCGTGACATCGCGGTGGATCAGGCCGAACGGGCGACCATCGTAGTCACACAGCTCGTGCGCGTGATGCAGCCCGGCGAGCAGCTCGACGAGCACCCGAAGGTGCAGCGCCAGCGCCAGCCCGGCCCCCGTGTCCCTGCGGACGCGCCGCAAGATCCGCTGCAGCGACTGGCCGTCGAGGAACTCCATCGCTATGAACGGCCGGCCGCCGCACGCCTCATCGATCCCGATCTCATGGGTCTGGACCACATTGG
>JAYUXQ010000433.1:0-1830 GCA_043752905.1 Nannocystis sp.
TCGATCTCGTGTTCGTCGCGGGTCTCACATAGCACCTGCATGTCGAGCTGGTGGGCGAACTGAAGTAAGTTTCGCATCTGCGGCGGTTGGAGGGCGGCCGCGATCAACAGCACGCAGTCGGCCCCGACCCGCTTGGCCTCGACGATCTGCGTCTTCTCGAGGATGAAGTCCTTGCACAGCAGCGGCAGCGTGACCGTCTGTCGGACGCTGCGCAGGTCCTCGAAGCTGCCGCCGAAGTGGCGGTCGGTCAGTACGCTCATGCAGGTCGCGCCGCCGGCCGCGTACAGCGTGGCGACCTGCCGCGGGTCGGCGTCCTCGCGCAGGCTGCCGGCCGAGGGCGAGGCGCGCTTGAACTCGGCGATGATCGCCGGACGCGGGCCCTCGCGCAGGGCGGCGATGAAGTCGCGCGGACGCGGCAAGCGGGCCCCGAGCTCGAGCATCTCTCGATCCGACAGCGCCGACGATCGCGTGGCCCCGGCCGTCGCCAGCTCCGCCCGCTTCGCCGCCAGGATCTTGTCGAGATATCTTCCGCCCGATGCCGTCATGGTGCGCCCCAGTATGCCGCAGCAGCCGCGCCAGCGCGTCGCCTCAGCCGACCTCGCCGTCGCGCTCGTGGCTGCACGCGACCAGCTCGCGAAGCACGCGCCGGGCGCTGCCGTCGTCGAGGACCTCGCCGATCCGGGCCGCCAGCGCCGGGAGCTGGTCGAGCTCGCCGTCCCCCGCGACCAGCAATGCGAGCGCGCCGCTATACTGTACAGACGTGCGGTAAGGACCCGGCTCGCCGTCGAGGAGGCGCAGCAGGGCCGCGGCGTTGCCCGCGGGGTCCTCGCCCGCGAGCCCGGCGATCGGCACCGGCGCGAGGCCGGCGTGTTCGGGTCGGAGCGCGTGCGTGTGCACGGCCCCGCGACGCCACTGGACCACGAGCGTCTCACCCTCGGGGCTGAGATCGTCGATGCCTGGCGCGCCGCCTGCGGCCGCGGGCTGGCCCTCGCGAAAGCCGTGGACCACGAACACGCGCTCGCTGCCGAGTTCGCCGAGCGCGGCCGCCATCGCGGCGCAGCGGCCGGGGTCGAACACGCCGATCACCTGGCGGCGCACGCTGGCCGGGCTGGTCATCGGCCCGAGCACGTTGAAAATTGTCCGCAAACCAAGCGCGCGACGGGGCCCGGCCGCCTGCTTCATCGCCGGATGCAGGCCGGGGGCGAACAGGAAGCCGACGCCGACCGTGTCGACGCAGCGCGCGACGATCTCGGGCCGCGCGGCGATATTGACACCGAGCTGGACGAGCACGTCGGCGCTGCCGCTCGGGCTGGAGATCCCACGGTTGCCGTGCTTGGCGACCGGCACCCCGCAGGCCGCCGCTGCCAGGGCCACCGCGGTCGACACGTTGCGTCGCGCGATCCCGCTGCCGCCGGTCCCACAGGTGTCGATCGCGTCGGCGCGACATGGTACGCGGATCACCGCCTCGCGCATCGCCGTCACGGCGCCGGCGATCGTCTCGGCCGGCTCGCCGCGAATGGCGAGGCCCAGCAGCAGCGCTCCTATTTGCGCCGGATCGGCGGCCCCGGCGATGATCTCGCGGAAGATCGCCTCGGCCTCCCCGCGACCGATCATCTGCGATGCGAGCAGCGAAGCGAGACCGGCACGGATCGCGAGGTCGGGTGCGGTCATCGGGTCCTCAGGCGCCCTGAAGAAAATTCTGGAGCAGCGCGTGGCCGTGCTCGCTGAGCACGGACTCGGGGTGGAACTGCACGCCGAACAGCGGGCGGCTGGTGTGACGCACGGCCATCAACTCATGTTGATCCGTGCGTGCCACCGGTACGAGGAAGC
>JAYUXQ010000434.1:0-1830 GCA_043752905.1 Nannocystis sp.
CTACGCCCCGTGCAATCCCGGCGCCGGCTTTTCCGAGGATTACGGGTGCGAAAAAGCTTTTGGTTCGCAGGTGGATGGCTTTGACTCGGATCCCGCCAAGCAGCCCCACAAATGTGGGCAGATCCTGCTCGACATCTTCGCTTGCGCGTCGCTGGCGGATTCATGCGAGAGCTTCGAGTCTTCAATTTCCCTCATCGACGGTAAGAGCATGCGATGCGAGGAGCCGAACGCACGCTTTCACAGTCTGGACTGCACCGCGTGAGAGCAAATCCCCGCGCGCCCGTCGCGCGACAAGTCACACCCCGCTCGCGCGGCCGACCGCGCCGGGGTGCGAGCTGCCGGTCCTTCCCGTCGCCGCGCGCATCGGCCTGAGCGCACGACAGTCGCTCTCCAGCTTGGGCCCCGACCGACAATTTTTTACAATCTCCCCACCCCGCTCCGGGCCATGCTGCGCGCATGCCGACCAAGCTGTCCCCCCACCTCATCGTCGCTGGCGCCGCCCGTGCGATCGACTTTTATAAAGATGTCTTCGACGCGCGCGAGGTGTCGCGTTATGCCGACGACAAGCGCGGCGGGCACATCGTCTGCGCCGAGCTGGCGATCGGCGACCAGATGCTCACGCTCGCCGACGAGGCCCGCGAGTGGCATAACCACGCGCCCGGCTCGCTCGGCGGGTCGCCCGTGATCCTCAACCTCGAGGTGGACGATGTCGACGCCGTCGGCGCGCGCCTCGAGGCCGCGGGCGCGACGGTCATCTACCCGATCGCCGATCATTTTTATGGCGAGCGCTCCGGCCGCTTTCAGGACCCCTTCGGGCACCTGTGGCTGGTGACGAAGAAATTCAAGGAAATGACGCCCGCCGAGATCCAGGCCGGCGTCGACGCCTACGAGGGCTAGACGCGCCTTGCCACCGCGTCGCGCGGCGTGCTAGCCAGGCACACCCTCGTGGCGACCGGACTCACATCGCGCCAGCGCGAGGCGCTGGCCCGGCAGCTCGCGCAGGGCCACACGAAGGTCGTCGCGGTCGGGGTCGACGACTATGACCTCGAGGCCGGCTTCAGCCCGCGCCGCACCGGCCGCAACGACGCGATCGCCGTCGCCAACTGCTTTAAAGATCTGCCGCACCTGCACGCCGACGCGACCGCGATCACGGCGATCGTGTCACGCGGCGAGGTCGCCCCGTCGCGCGGCGAGGTCATCCGCGCGCTGCGAAAGCTCGCGCGGTCCTCGGGCCCCGAGGACCGCCTGCTGCTGTTCTTCAGCGGCCACACCCATCACATCGCCGGTGACCCCGAGCTCTATCTCGTCCCCCAGGACGCGTTCGCCAGCGACGACCCGGGCTGCCTGATCGCGTTCTCGGCGATCCGCGAGGTGCTCCGTGGGTCCGCCGCGAAGCACAAGCTCGTGATCCTCGACGTTGACCCGACATTGCCCCGAGAATTCCTCGAAGCATATTTTTCAAGGGTCAGCGGCATCGCGGTCCTGTCGTCCGCGCCCGGCGACGCGCGGGCGGTCAATCCCCAGCACAGCCCGTTGACCGCGCACCTGCTGTCTGCGCTCCAGGGCTCGGCCCCCGCGGCGCTCGACGCCCGGCTGCTGACGCTCACCAGCCTGCACGAGTATCTGTGCACTGTGGTGCCGCGCCCGGTCGTTCATCCGCCGGCGCGCGGCGTGCTGGTCCTCGCCGACTTTAGCGGCCCGGTCCTCGGCGCGGGCGCCTTCGATCCCGACGGCAAGCTGTTTCGGCGCGTCGGCCTGTCGACACGGGGCCGCAGCGTGGCGATCAAGGACATCCTGACGAGCCTGTCGCGCACGATGAACTATACGCAG
>JAYUXQ010000435.1:0-4734 GCA_043752905.1 Nannocystis sp.
GGGTCGAGGTCGTCGTCGGCGGCGCGGATGACCTCGTGGACCTGCGCGAGCACGGCGGTCATGCGCTCCGGCGTCGGCGAAGCCGAGCTCGAAGTCCCCACCCTGGTCTGCCCGTCGGACGGCCACAACGCGGCCCCGGCTCGCGCGCCGCCGATGCCCGCCTGGACCTGTTACGCCCCCGACGGGGTGTGGTCGCGCTCAGCACGCGTCAGACAGACTCGCCGCGCTCACGCGCCAGGACGCCGCTCTCGCGCCGTAGCGCGCGGACCGGCCGGATGGTGGCCGCGCGTGCTAGTGTCGTCGCCCTGTTGTTGCGCTCCGTCCTCGCGTGGCACCTGGCGAGCGTCCAGGTGCCCGAGCCGCCCGCCTTCCCGCTCGAGGGCGTGCAGTGGAGCGCGCCGGCGGGCTGCCCCGACCAGGTCGCGCTGCTCGCGGGCATCACCCGTCGCCTCGGTCGCCCGCTCGCGCCCGGCGAGCTGGCGATCACCGCTCGCGTCGTCCGCAGCGGCCCGCGCTGGGCGCTGCAGCTGCGGCTCGTCGCCGGCGATCGCAGCGAGCGGCGCGAGCTGAGCGCGGACTCCTGCGCGCCGCTCGTCGACGCGACCGCGTTGCTGGTCGTGCACGCGATCGCGGCCGCGGCGAATGAACCCGCCGGTGAGCCCCGGGTCGAGCCGGTCGCGCGCGAGGAGCTGCCGCCGGGCGTCGTCACCAGCGAGCCGGTCGCGACCGACGAGCCGGTCGCCGCCCCGCCGCCCGCCGCCCCGCCGCGCGACGAGCCGGTCGAGCCCCCTGTGGTGAGCCCGACGCCGCTGCCCGCCCCGCGCCCGCGCGGGCCCGGCGTGCTGCTGCGGGTCCACGGCGGGGCCGAGCTCGGCGCGGTGCCGGGGATCACCGGCGCGGTCGGGCTCGGCGTCGGGCTGTTGTGGAAGCACCTGCGGCTCGAGGCGCGCGGCACGTTCGTCGCGCCGCGCAGCGCGACGAAGGCGGGCACCGAGATCTCCGCGGCGCTGTTCGCCGGCTCGCTGCACGCGTGTCTGCGGCCTCGTCGCGGCGCGCTCGAGCTGCCGTTGTGCGGCGGCCTCGAGGCCGGGGGCATGCGCGGGGCGGCGAGCGGGCCGACCGCGGACCAGGCCGGGGTCGTGCCGTGGCTCGGGGTCGTGCTCGGGGCGGGCCTGAGCTGGCGGCTGCGCCCGCGGCTGGCGCTGTGGTCGGCGCTCGAGCTGGTCGGCGGGGTGGTCCGGCCGAACTTTGTGCTGCGCGATCCGGGCGACGCCGTCGAGCTGTTTCACCCCTCGCCGGTGTCGGGGCGGCTGCTCTTTGGGCTCGAGCTACGACTTCGTGATCCCCGGTGACAGATCGGCCGGCAGCCGGAGACAGCGACCCCACGAGGCATGCAGCAGACCGAGACCACCCCCGCGAGCGAGGCGCGGATCCGCCAGTTCGAGGCGCTGTACCGCGGCGAGTTCGGCTTCGTGTGGGCGGCCGCGCGGCGCCTCGGCGTGCCGTCGGCGGCCCTCGAGGACGCGGTGCAGGACGTGTTCGTCACCGCGTACCGCCGCGGCGAGCAGCTACGCTTCGAGGTCTCGGCGCGCGCGTGGCTGTATGGGGTGACCCGAAGGGTCGCGTCGCGTTACCACCGCAGCGCGTTCCGCCTGGCCCGCAGGATCTCCGCGCTGAGCGCGACGAGCCAGGCGCCGCGCGAGGCCCCGCAGGAGCAACTCGCGCAGACCGAGCGCATCGACAAGCTGCTCGCGCGGCTCGGCCCGCGGACCCGCGCCGCGTGGGAGATGGCCGAGGTGCTCGGCATGACCGGGCCGGAGATCGCGTCGGAGCTCGGCCTGCCGCTCAACACCGTGTACTCGCGGGTCCGCCTGGCCCGTGAACAGCTGCAGACGGCCCTGCGCGACCCGCAGCAGCTCGATCGCTGGCTCGCCGAGGCAAGGGCCGACGACGTGGCGCCCGAGCCCGCGGCCCGGCGCGGGTGGGCGCTGCTGCTGCCGGCGATCTCGGGCCCCGGCTCGCCGTCCGCTGGGCTCGGTGCGCTGGTCACGACCCGCGTGCTCGTCGCGACGACGCTGGTGCTCGTCGGCGCCGCCGTGTTCGTCGCGCGCCCGCGGCCGCTGGCGTCGGAGCCCGCGCCGGCCCCGGCCCCGGTCGCGGCGCCGGTGATCGCTGCACCCGCGCCGGTCGTGATCGAGACGCCCGCACCGGTGAGCGAGCCGCCGGTGCAGCGCCCGCGCGCGCGGCCGACCGGCGACCGCCTCGCGCAGGAGGTCGCGCTGCTCGACCGGGTCCACGCGCGCATCACCGCCGGCGACGCGACGGCCGCGCTGGCGCTGCTCGACGAGCACGCGCGCCGCTTCCCCGACGGCGCGCTGGGGGACCTCGGCGAGGCCGCGCGCGTGCAGGCGCTGTGCCTCGCGGGCGACAGCGCAGGCGCGGTGGCAGTCGCCGCGCGCCTGGTCGCCGCCTACCCGGGCTCGGCGGTGGCCCAGCGGCACCGCGAATTTTTAATTTGTCCGGGGTGACAGATCGGCCGCGAGCCGGCGACGAGCATTGTCATGACCCACTTCAAGCTTATCCCCGCGCTCGTGCTGCTGACCCTGCCCGCCTGCGTGCTCGACAAGGACCTCGGCGACACCCCCGACGCCACCACGACGACCGGCGAACCACCGGCGCCCGATACGGACGACACCAGCGCGAGCGACCCGACGGTGACGACCGGCGAGCCCGCGCAGCTGTGCCCGAACAGCGAGGACTTCAGCTGCACGGTCCCGAATGACTGCAGCAGCGGCTTCCCGTGCGGCGGGCTCAACGACGTGTTCAACGCCGACGGCTGCACGCGCAACCACTGTAGCGCCGACAAGCCGTGCGCCGCCGGGGAGGTCTGCTACGACACCGGCGCCTGGGGCCGCTGCAACGCGAGCAGCACCTCCTGCGAGGACCTCGACGGCGCCTGCAACTGCAGTCAGACCGCCGACTGCCATGCCGTCAGCTACTGCGTGCCCGCCGAGATCGGCCCGCCGGCGGACTGCTTCGCGATCACCGACGCGGACGCGTGCCTGGCCGCCGGCTGCTCCGAGGCGTCGACGGTGATCCCCGTCTTCGACACGGGCGACACCTGCGACTGCGGCGCGCCGGAGATCGCGTGCCTGTGGTTCACGCAGGCGGAGTGGAGCAGCCAGGCCAGCCCGGGGTGGTTCTACGAGATCGCCAGCGGCCGGGTGGTCGTGTTCCCCGGCAACTGGATCGATGTGCCGCAGGGCTGGTCGAGCTGCGACAAGGGCGAGGCGCCGGCCGCCTGCCAGTGCGGGGAGATCTGCGCGGGTTTTTGAAGCTCACGACGAGAGGGGCGGTCGCGGTTAAGAAGTTTCAGGCAGGAATTTTGGCGGCGGGCCGCGTACCCGGTGGGCGATGGTCGACGGATGAGGGCCCAATGGCGAACATGGAGCGCGGCCCCGGACTGCTTCCGTCGTCAAGTACTGGGACGTGTTGCACGATGGGAGTGCCCGGAAGCGAGCTCCTCGGCCGCCTCGACCGAGCAAGGGACATGCAGGGGTGAGCGCGACGCGGGAGCGCGCGGTCAGCCGGGGAACAACAAGACCTGTGCGGGAGGATGGGGCCGGGGTGGCGCGCGGGCCCCGTGGAGGACACTTTCGACAGACGGTGACATCGACGGCGAACACGCGGGCGAGGAGCTTGGCCCACACGAGGCGGCGCGGCCGCGGCGAGGATTCGGTGTCGTCGTCGGGCTTGTCGTTCGCGAAGTCCGCGAGGCCGAGCGCGAGCTGCTGCCCGGGCGTCGGGACGGCGCAATGATGCGAGGCCGGAGATGGTGGCGATTTGCGAACACACCGAAGTACCTGGTCATGTGAAACCCCGGCGGCGGTACGAGGGCGCACAACCTGGCGAGGAACTTGTCGGCGCTCATGTCCGCATGGGCGGCGCCGCTGCGCCAGGCGGCCTTGAAGAGGACGCGCACGCGACCCTCGGGGAGCGCCTGGACGGCGCCCGAGGGCGAAGGGCGGGCGCAACATATAGCGACAGACCCTCTCGAGCTGTTTGCGGTCGCGGCCGTCTGTGCCGTGCTCGATTCAGGAGGATCGCCAGCGAGGCGCAGGAGCCGAGCGCCCCCGGCCAGCGGCAAGAAGGCCGTCAGCAACGCCCCTCGTGTCGCGTCGAGGCCGATCCGCCCGACCCTCTCCGTCACCGCTGCCAGCCGCAACGCGCCGAGCACCAGCAGCAGCTCTACACCTACGCGCTCGGCCGCGAGCGCGTCCCCGACGACCTCCCCTACCTCGACGAGATCGACGCCGCGCTGCCCGAAGAAGGCGGCACCCTGACCAGCCTCATCGAGCTCGTGACGATCTCGCCGGCCTTCCGCATGCGCCCCAAGAAGGTGGAATAACCAATGCGATTCTCTCGACGCCAGATCCTCGGCGGCGCCGGTGCGCTGGTCGCCTTGCCCGCCTTCGGCATGATCCGCCCGCGCCACGCCGCCTCCGAGCCGGTCGCCGCGATCAAGCGCCTGCGCTCGTCATGCCATTTTTCCTTTCGGGTCGATTGGGGGATAGCTCAATTGCGGTTGAAAATCACCGCGTCCTTCAGGCGTCAAATCGAGAATGTTCCAAAGAGAATCAAGTGCGTCATTGTGGCGATATTCCTGACCGGGCTCGGGCGGCACATACAGCAGTTCGGAGCCCCAGAAATGGCGAATCACCTTGCCGCGCCGGT
>JAYUXQ010000436.1:0-1825 GCA_043752905.1 Nannocystis sp.
CGAGCACCCCTGGGTGCTCGCCGTCCTCGTTTAATCGACGTGCAATCGGCGACGCGTGCGAGCTGTGCCGGGCACAAAAAAAGCGCCGCGGGTCGCGGCGCGTGACCGTCGAGCGGTCCACCCGGCAGCTGGCCGGGTCGGGGTCAGGTCAGCTCACCGGAGTCGGAGATCGAGACCGGCTTGCTGGTCGTGCCGGTGCGCGAGCCGATGGCCTCCATCTTCTTCACGATGTCGAGGCCCTCGACCACCTTGCCGAAGACGACGTGCTTGCCGTCGAGCCACGGGGTCTCGACGGTCGTGATGAAGAACTGCGAGCCGTTGGTGTTCGGGCCGGAGTTGGCCATCGACAGCAGGCCGGGGATGTCGTGCTTGAGCTTGAAGTTCTCGTCGGCGAACTTGTTGCCGTAGATCGACTCGCCGCCGGTGCCGTTGCCGCGGGTGAAGTCGCCGCCCTGGCACATGAACTGCTGAATGATGCGGTGGAAGCCGGAGCCCTTGAAGTGCAGCGGCTTGCCGGACTCGCCGGTGCCCTTCTCGCCGGTGCACAGGGCACGGAAGTTCTCCGCGGTGCGCGGGGTGACGTCGGCGAAGAGCTCGAACACGATGCGGCCCGCCGGGGCGCCGCCGATGCTGATGTCGAAGTAAACGCGGGGGTTGGACATGCGGCCTTGTAGCACAGGCCGCGACCGGCGCGGAGGTCGTCGGGCGCCGGTCGCGGCAGGTGCACCCGGGACCGCCTCCGAGCGCCGCACCGTGCTTGCTGGTATCTTCGCTCGTCGTGCTGCGTCTGCCCCGAAGCCCCATCTGTGCCGCGCTCCTGCTCCTCTGCTCCTGTGGGGCCCTGGCCCCGCAGGACACCAGCGAGGACGCGGGCGACGCGGGCGACGCGGACACGACGGCCGGGACAGGGACCACCACGCCGACCGGTGGCGCGGCGGACTCGGACGCTCCGCCGCCGGACCCGGCCGACATCGTGGTGGCGACGTACAACGTGCTGCGCTTCTTCGACGCCAACTGTGACAGCGGGCAGTGCGGGAGCGGCGACTACGAGGAGGCCCCGACCCAGTCGCAGTTCGAGTACCGCGCCGACAAGCTCGCCGAGGCGATCCTCGCGTTCGACGCGGACATCGTGATCCTCGAGGAGGTCGAGAACCAGAACTGCATCGACGCGCTGTCGGCTCGCCTGGGCGACCAGTACCCGACGGCGATCCTCGGCGAGACGGGGAAGGTGGCCTCGGTCGATGTCGCGGTCCTCTCGCGCCACCCCAGCACGGAGGTCCGGCGCCACGCCGATGTCCCGCTGCAGCGGCCCAGCGGCGGCCAGACCTGGTTCTCGCGCGAGTTCCTCGAGGTCCACCTCGACGTCGACGGCCACAAAGTGATCGCCTTCGCCGCCCACTTCAAGGCCAAGAGCGACGACGACCCCGAGCGCCGCCTCGCCGAGGCCACCCGCGCGCGCGAGATCATGGACGCCGTCGCCGCGAACAACACGGATGCGCTGGTCGTGCTCGGCGGGGACCTCAACGACAACCCCGGCTCGCCGCCCCTCGACGCGCTCGAGGCCGGTGGCGGCATGCTACGCGTCGCCGCCGAGCTGGCCCCCGACGACTGGACCTACGAGTACATGAACGACAAGCGCGCGATCGATCACATCTTCGCGGCCACCGCGGCGACCGGCGCGGTCTACATCCCGGGCTCGGCCAAGGTGTTCCGCGGCGACGGCAGCGGCCAGGGCGGCTACGCCGGATCCGACCACTCGGCCGTGCGCGCGAGCTTCCACGCCGACTGAGACCTCGCGGCCTGTTTCTCCTGTTTCTCCTGTTTC
>JAYUXQ010000437.1:0-1824 GCA_043752905.1 Nannocystis sp.
GGGTCGGTCGCCTGTGTCGTGGGCTGACCGGTGGTCGTGTCTTGCCCGGTGCTCCCCGTACTCGCCCCCGTCTCCACGCCCGTGGCGGCGATCCCATCATCGCCGCACGCCGCGAGTGAGAGCGACAGGACCACGGATGCGCCTTGATAAGCCAGGTTCTTCATCATGTTTTTAAAATACCTCCACGCGCAGGGTAGCCCGGAGCACGCCGCGCGTGGAACGCGAAACGTGCTCGCGGGCGCCCCCTCCATGTGACTCCCCGGCAATGCGGACGTCGCCCGCGCTCGAGTGCTGCAGAGGCGCGCGTCGGCCGATCATGATCAGGGCGCCGCCTGCCCTCGACACAGCCGCTCCGTCGCCAGCGTACAGCCGGAGTACACCAGGCCAGTCGCATCACGCTCAGCCCCCCGGCATCAGCACGACCTCGTACGGCGGCGTCTGCTCGGAGTCTCCGGTCACCCGGACGAAGTGACGGCCAGCTTCGAGCGTGGTGACCCGGTCTTCGCCGGGCATCAGGAACACGTCCTGGCGCTCCCAGACACAACCGAAGCACGGCCCGACGCGCACCTCCATTCCGGGCTCGGCGGTGAAACGGACCTGATAGGAACCCGTGGCGGGGATGTCCACGGCGACCGCTCGATGGCTTCGCCACTTATGGTCACCGACCCCACCGACCACGTCCATGTCGCCGCAATCCAGCGTGCGCCGCTGGACCCACATGCACAGGACCCTCGCACTCATAGGCGCGGACCACGAAGTGATCCGGCTCGCAGGGAACGCCGGAGGTGTTGCGTTGTGGAACACGCGCCCGCCGACTACCCGCCGACTACCCGGTGGTCGTGGTCCCCTTCGCGCCCGCCTTCGCCGCGCTCTTCTTCCCGCCGGCCCCGACGCCGGTCCCGGTACGCGCCTCGGTCTTGGGCTTGGGCGGCTCCAGCCGCTTCTCCCACGCCTTTTGACGCAAGTTCGGTAGCGGCACGAACGCCCCCTCGGGCAGCGGCATCATGCCATGTCGCTCGCGGATCTCATCGGGCAACTGGCCATGGACCGCCGTCACGCACTTCTCGACGTGTTGCAGCTCCTCGCGTCCGGTGTCGTGCAGCAGCTTGTGCGGGTCGTACCAGCCCTGCTTCGCCACCACCTCGGGCGGCGGCATCTTATAAGAGACCTTGATGAGCTCGACCTTCTCCGGCATCACCCCGCGGTGCGTGCGGGCCCACTCGCGGCACAGGTACCGCCCGTACCACTTTTGATAGACATCGCCCTTGCCCGACTCGCCGCCGATGACGCGGCGGTTCATCTTGCGCATGCGGTCGTTCCAGATCCACGGGATCGGCATGCGCTCCTTCGCGTAGAGGTCGGTGCGCATGTCCCAGCGCTCGCCGTTCTCGTCGGTGAGGACGATGCGCATGAACACGTTGTGGCGCGGAGGATTGGGCGCGAACATCCCCCAGACCTGGTCGGTCTGCGTCGAAAACACCCAGGTCGTGAACGGCTCGCGCGCCTTTATGCGATACGTCGACAGCGTGTCCTTCTCGGGCATCTCCCAGACCGCGATCGCCTGGATGTGATAGACGAGCAGCAATCCGAGGAGCATGCGGCCGCCGGCGTTGTAGGCCCACGGGGCGCGCGCGTGGCCTGGCGGATCGTCGACCGGGATCTCCGGCTCGCGCGCGGGTCTATCGGGCGGGTTGAACGTCAGGCCGATCGCCGCGAGGCGGCGGTGGATCGCCGGGACCTGCTGCAACGCCAGCGCGAGCACGATCGCCAGGTTGACCCCCACGCGCACGAACTTGAGGATCTCGGCCTGCTGCGGGTCGTAGA
>JAYUXQ010000438.1:0-4718 GCA_043752905.1 Nannocystis sp.
CTCTTCAGTATGTTCGTGCTGCGCTGGCCGGCCGCGCTCGACCTGCCGCTCGCCGGCCTCGCGCTGCTGACCGCGCTGTTCGCCGCGTGGCGGGCGATCCGTGGGCGAGGTATCCATACACATGACCCTTCAGACAGGTCATACTATATCGCGCCGCGCGCGCTGGCCGGCGCCATGGGCTCGGCCCTGCTCGCCCCTGTCGTCGGCGCGCTCGCCTCGTTCGCCGCGCTCGGCCTCGCGGCTGCCCTGTCGCGGCCGATCGGCACGTGGCCTGCGGGCCTGATGCTGAGCCTCGCCGCGGGCGCGACGGCTGCCAGCGCGCTCGCCGTGCTCGCGCTGCGAATGGTGGCAAGGCGCGTCGGCGCGCGCGCCCAGGCCCTCGGCACGTGGATCGTCTGGGCCCTGCTCGCCTGCGTGGTCGCGGTGCTGCTGCCCGGCGCGAGCATCCTGTGGATCTCGCCGGCCGTGCTGGCGGGTGTCGGATTACTCCTCGCCGGCCCCTCCCCACGCCTGCAAATGCTCGCCTGCGCCCTCGCCGGCGCGCTCGCCTGGTGCGTGTGGGTCCCGCTGCTGCCCGCCTTGACCGAGGCGCTCGGGCTCGACGCGCGGGTCCTCGGCGCGCTCGCCGGATGGACCTGGACCGCGGCCTCGCCTGCCCTCGCGGACGCGCCTGGCCGGCCCCACGCAGCGCGCCTCTCCATCGCCCTCGCGATCGCCGCGCTCGCACTGGGAGTCGCCGCGGCCGTGGCCCCGCGCGTCACCCCCGATCTGCCGGCCAAGCTCAACTTCTTCGAGCTGACCGACCTCACCACGGGCCAGTCGCGCCACGTGCTCGACACGATGATGAACATCGACGGTCTCCCCGCCGAGCTCATGGCCGACCCGTGGCGCGCCGACATCCCGCTGCCGTGGAGCGGCCGGACGATGTACGTCTCCCCGCCCTTCGACGGCCCCGGCGACGGCCCCGGCGACGGCCCACAATATACACAGACCCGCAGCGAGCCAAGCAATGGCGCACGCCGCATCACCGGCACCCTGCACGCCCGCCCCGGCGCGCTGGCGATGCTCATGATAATTCCCGCCGACGCGCTCACCTCGCTGACGGTCGGCGGTCGTAAACTCGTGGTCCAATCTCTACAGCACGGCGCGGCGAACACCCGCGTCCTGCGGATCCACGGCCCGCCGGCCACCGGCGTCGAGATCACAGCCGAGGTCCGCGGCGACGCCCCATGGCTGCTCGCCGACATGCTCCCCGGTCTCTCCGAGGCGTCGGCGACGCTGCTCGCGGCGCGCCCGGTGGATCGCGTCCCGTATCAGACCGGCGACCTGCGCATCGCGCTCCGGTCATTCACGCCATGAGCGAGCCTCACTCGAAGTCGACCTCGTCGCACGCGTCCTGGGTCTCGCCGGCTCGACCGTCAACGCGGTCGGCAGCGACAGCGACGCGTCGAGCACCCCCAAGTAGAGCGCTCGCCATGCAGGGACCGCGTCATGCGAACGCTCAGGCCACGACCGCGGCGCTGTCCTGTCCGCACGCGGTCTCGGCTTGCAGGCACACGCTGATGCTCGAGAACACCGCCGACGGCGTGATCCGCCCGGGGGTGTCCTGGGGAGACTCGTGGCGGCCGTTGTTGCTGCGCGATCGCCCGCGGCGGTCGTCGGCGAGGAGTCGGGACAGCACGCCCTGATAGACCTGCGTCAGCTGCTCGAGCTCGGCGAGCGCGTCCTGCTCGTCGGCCTCGTGCATCGTCTCACCGCGGGGTCCGAACTCGACGACGGGGCAGTGCCGGCGCATCAGTCGCACGCCGGTATCCTCGCTACCCGTGTCGATCGCCGGCCGCTGGCCCGTGATCGCGGCGATCGCCGCGGACATCGCCTCGCTGAGCGCCCCGGGCGGCTTGACCGTCGTGTCGCCGGTGCCCCTGAGCTCGAGCTGATGCGCCGTCCCGAGCTGCGCCACCGCCACGCAGCGCAACCACGACTCGAGGCTCAGGCGCGTGTGGTGATCGTTGTAGCGGATCTCGAAGGCGGCCGAGGCCGCGCCCGGGATCATGTGCGTGGCGTGGTTGCCGACGTCGATCGTGGTGATCGTCAACGACGACGGCGGGAAGCACGACGACCCGTGGTCGAGCTGTGCCTCGTCGAGCCGCGACAGAAATTTCAGCAGTCGCGAAACCGGGTTGTCGGCCAGCTCGGGATCGGCGGTGCGCCCGGCGCGGCCCTGTAATGTGACCACGCCGTGCAGGGTGCCCCGGCAACCGATCTTGATGACATCGCCGAGCCGCGCGCGCGAGGTCGGAGCGCCGACGATGCAGACCTCCGGCAGCTCGCCCTGCGTCGTCAGCCAGTCGGCGATCGCGGCGATGCCGGGCGTCGACGCGTCGGCGGCCTCGGTCGTCAGCAGCAGACTCAACGCGCCCGGGACCCCGCGCGGCCACGACTCCTGGATGCGCGCGGCCGCGGCGATGAAGCCCGCCACCGCCCCCTTCATGTCCGCCGCCTCCGTCGCGCCGACATGCGCCGCGAAGCCGACCCGCGGGCTGCCCTCCCCGAGCTTTGCGAACAGCGTACGCCTGCGATCCGCCCCCTCGCCGACCGCCAGCTCGCGCACCGTGAACCCGAGGCTGACCAGCGCACCGGCCAGCACCCGCAGCGTATGCGTCTCGCGCGGCCGGCCCCCGGAGTCTCCGAGCAACGCCCGCGCGAGCGCCACCGGGTCGCGCAGCGCGGTCCCGGCGACCTCGCCGGTGACCGTGCCCGCCAGCGTCCTGACCCTGACCCGCTCGCCATCCCTGGGAATTTCCACGTGCGCGGCAAGCATGGCGGTGGAGACTTCGGAGATCTGGAGGCCGAGGTCGTCGTGTGTCATGAGCACGCTCAGCGTGGACCAGGGTGCGCAACTCGAGCGCGAACTCCTGGGATTGACGCGAAGTCACCTGCGCACGACTGCACACCTGCAAGGGCGCGACAAGTTTCGCAGCTTGCGCACGGTCATATCACCGGGCGCTCCCTCCGCCCTGCTCGACCCGTGAGGACCCTTGCCCCCGCGGTTTTACGAGGGTCATACTCGTCGCTCATGACGCCGGTGAAGTGCGACTGTTGTTCGCCGCCCTGACCGCGACCCCGGGCGGAGCGATCGACACCGCTGGATTGAAATTTATGAAGATGCTCGGTCAGGCCAGGGGCAGCGTCGCCAACGGACTGTGAACCGCCGTCGCTCCCCGCAGGGCCGATGCCCGGCAGCTCGCGCAACCCGGATATCTACACACTTCATGGGCGCCTCGGCGGTGGAAGGTCGCGTGCATCGCTTCAAGTGGATAATCGCCGTCTCCATCGAGTGCACACTGGTGAAAACCAGTTCACGCCGATCCTCGCTCGCGCGCGAGGGCGCGCCGCGGTGCACCGGGCGCTTGCGTCGCCAGAGCTGCATCGCTAGTGTGCCACGATGTCAGCCCGCCCGACCTCGCCGCGCCGTTACACGCGGAGCTCCGCTCTGGCTGCGTCGCTGGTGGTTTGTGGCTGCAATGGAGCGGGCGGCACGGACACCGAGACGAGCACCGGCGCGACGAGCAGCACCGGTGGCGAGACACCGACCACTGGCGCGGGCGCGGACGCCACGAGCTCGAGCGGCGAGCCCGACCCGACCACCGTGACCACCGTGACCACCGCGACGACTTCAGCGACGTCGACCGACGCGACCACCGACCCGAGCGTCACCAGCAGCGGTCCGGACACGGACGGCGCGACGACGGGCGAGGACACTGGCGCGGCGCAGTGTCCTCCGCCGATCGATCGGCCGCCGGGGAGCTGGACCTCGGCGATCGTCCCGGTCGGTGACGATGACGCGCTGATTTACGTCGCGGACGCCGACGGCAACCGGATCCCGGACTTCAGTTACGCCGGCTACCACCGCGGCGAGGCGGCGGTCCCCGACGTGCCGGCGGCGCTCGAGCTGGGCCCGGTCGATGGCGACGACACCCAGCAGATCCAGGACGCGATCGACGAGATCGGCGCCATGCCGCGCGGCCCCGACGGCCTGCGCGGCGCCGTGGTCCTCGCGCCCGGCGACTATGAGATCGCAGGCACCCTCGAATTGCGCCACAGCGGCGTGGTCCTGCGCGGCGCTGGTGACGGCGAAGACCCCGCGACCAACACGATCCTGCGGGCGGTCGGCGATGCGCCGCACCAGCGCGACGTCATCGTCGTCGGCAGCGGCAAGAACACCGTGTGGAAGCCCGAGCTGCCGGGCACGCGCACCGACATCGTCAGCGACCTCGTCCAGATCGGAGGTCGCACGCTCGAGGTCGCCGACCCGGGCGCCTTCGCTGTCGGCGATCACGTCGTGGTCGTACATCCGTGCACGGACGCGTGGCTGGCCGCGGTCGACAACGGCGGCACCGCGAGCGACGGCCCATGGACGACCGACTCGCAGCCGATCGTCTTCAAACGTCAGCTCGTCGCGGTCGAGGGCTCGACGTTGACGATCGACGCGCCCGTGTTCAACCATCTCGACCGCTCGCTCGCGCAGTCGTACATCTACGCGCTGGACCGCGAGGACATCGTCACGGAGGTCGGCGTCGAGGACCTGCGCGTCGACATCGCGACCAAGGGCGGCGAGGACGAGGACCACGCCTGGTCCGCGATCGCCATGCGTGGGGTCGAGGACGGCTGGGTCCGTCGCTTCACCGCGCTGCACTTCGGCTTCGCCGCCGTCACCG
>JAYUXQ010000439.1:0-1821 GCA_043752905.1 Nannocystis sp.
GACCGGCTGCACGAGCTGCGCGCCTTTGACGAGTTCCTGCGCATGCACCCCGGCTGGCGCTTCCGTCTGGTCGGCGCCGACGCGATCCTGGCGCGGGTGGCCTTCGAGCGGGTCACGTGAGCCCGGCGCGCAAGACCCTGCTGTGGATGGCGGGGCTCTCGCTGGTGACCCTGCTGCTCGGGGTCCTGCGCGAGTTCTGGATCGCGCGCGAGCTGCGGGCCAGCGGCGAGGCCGACCTGTTCTTTCGCGGGCTCGTGATCGTCGGCGCGGCGCGGGCGGTCGGCAACTCGCTGTTTCGTTCGCGCTGGATCCCGATCCCGATGCACACGGCCGCGACGACGCTGCTGCGCGCGGAGGTCGGCACCATGGCGGGGATGACGGGCGTCGCGCTGGTGTCGCTGGGGGCGATCGCCGGGGTGTCGGCGCTGCGAGACCCGACGCTGTGGGTGTTCGCGGTCGCGGTGCCGCTGGCGATCGTCGGTAGCGCCGTGCGGGCCCTGGCCGAGCGCGCCGGGCTCGAGCGCAGGGGCTTCGTGCTCGAGTGGGCCCTGCCGCTCGGGGCGATCGCCGGGGCGCTGCTGGTGCCGCACGGGGCGCTCGGACCGGCGCTCGGGATCCTCGCGGGGCTGGTCGTCGGGCTCGCCGCGCTGGTCCCACCGGTGCTCGCGGGTGTGGCGCAAGGGACAGGTCCAAAAGGACAGGTCGGTGATCGTGGGGACGGCCTGGCACAAGGGACAGGTCCCGGGGGACAGGCATGGAAGCGCGAGGTGGTCAGTGACCCGGGGCGCATGCGGGTGCTGCTGCTCGATGCGATGGTCTATGCCAACCTCGGGCTGCTCGACGCCGCGCTGTCGCACCTGTTCGCCGACGGCGGGTTCGCGCTGCTCAACTATGCCTATCTGTTCGTCAACGCGGCGCTGATGGTGCCCTCGGCCGCGGCGACGGTGGTCGGGCTGCGCACCGCGGCGAGCGGCGACCCGGACGCGCACGCGCTGCTGAGGCGCTGGGCAGTGCTCGGCGGGCTGGCATGCGCCGGGCTCGTCGTGGTGGTCGGGCTGATGCTCGCGTGGGGTCCGGTGGCGAGGCAGGTGGACGCGGCGGTCGGCTGGTCGCTGGCGGCGAGCATCGGCGGACTGGTGCTGTGGAGCGCGCCGTATGCCGGGCTGCGGCTGGCCAACACGATCGGCCGGCAATACGTGATCGCCAGCGAGCCGCGGCGGGTCATCGTGTGGGACCTGACCGGGCTGCTCGGGCGCGCGCTGATCCTCGGGTTCGGCGCGGCGGTGTTCGGGCTGGTCGCGTCGCCGATCGGGCTCGCGTTCGCCGAGGTGCTACAGCTCGGTGCGTGGTGGAGAGGCCCCGGCGAGCCGCGGCCCCGGGTCAGGTGAGGCGCGGTGCGGGGAGCTTCTTGGGGCCGCTGGCCATGGTGCCTTGCTCGTCGGCGAGCTTGCGCTCCATGCTGCGGATCTTCGCGGTCAGGAACGCCTCGGCGCCGGCGTACAGGCACACGAAGGTCCACACCGGCGAGAGGTGAGTGATCCACGCGAGGCTCCATACCGCGAATACCAGCGAGGCGCGCCCGATGTCGCCGTTGAGCAGCTGGCCGGTGCCGGGCAGGAACAGGCTCAGGAGGCCCGCAGTGGCCGGTAGGCGCGGCTCCTCGTCCTCGAAGGTGACCAGCGCCGACTCGCTCGACAGGCGGGCGAGCATCGCGTGCTCACCGAGCTCGGCCGCCGCGGCCCGGAACTCGGCCTCGAGCTCAGCCTTGTAGTCGGGCGTGACGCCGTAGCGAGTCACCGCGCCGCCACCGATGGCCACCAG
>JAYUXQ010000440.1:0-1820 GCA_043752905.1 Nannocystis sp.
TTTAAAATTGCGCCTGGCCTTCAGGACATGTCCCGAAGGCCATCGATGGCCGCGAACCCGTCAAATATCGAGGTTACGGGCGTTGAGGGCGTTGTTGACGATGAAGTCGCGACGCGGCTCGACGTTGTCGCCCATGAGCACGGAGAACACGTTGTCGGCGTCGACGTTGTCGCCGACGCGGACCTTGAGCAGGGCGCGGCGGGTGGCGTCCATCGTGGTCTCCCACAGCTGCTCGGGGTTCATCTCGCCGAGGCCCTTGTAGCGCTGGATCTGTAGGCCGCTGCGGCCGAGCTCGCCGACGTGCTGGACGACGTCGACCAGGCGCGCCGGCTCGGCGACGACGTCCTGGCCGCGGGAGAGGCGGTAGGGCGGGAGGCCGAGGGTGTCCATGTAGTGCCGGATCTTGAGCATCTCCTGCACGGGGTACGAGTTGAGCAGCTCGTGGTCGATGGTCTCGTACTGGGCGACGCCGTCGGCGATGACCTGCAGGCGGATCGCGCGGCGAGCGAGCGAGACGCCGGCGGTGGCGCGGGCGGCCTCGCGGGTGGCGTCCGTGCCCTCGTCGACGACCTCGAAGCTGATACGCGCGAGCGGCATCGCCTGGGTGACGGCCGCCTGCATGCGCGTGCCGAGGTCCGCGAGCGCGGGCTCGTCGGCGAACACATCCGGCTTGATCGCGCTTTGATGAAGGTCGTTGAGCAGGTGGTCGACGACGGGGGCCCGGTGCTCGCGGGCCATCGACTCCATCAGATGGCGGTAACGCAGGCCCTGGCGGGCGATCTCGCCGAGGACCTCGGGCATGACGAAGTGCCCGCCGATCGACAGGCGCATGCTCTCGATCGCGTTGCTGATGATGAAGTCCTCGAGGGCGCCGTCGTTCTTGAGGTACGACTCGTTCTTGCCGGACTTGACCTTGTAGAGCGGCGGCTGGGCGATATACAGGTGGCCGCGCTCGATGATGTCGGGGAAGTGACGATAGAAGAAGGTCAGCAGCAGCGTGCGGATGTGCGAGCCGTCGACGTCGGCGTCCGTCATGATGACGATGGTGTGGTAGCGCAGCTTGCTGATGTCGTAATTGTCGAGGCCGATGCCGGTGCCGAGCGCGGTGATCAGCGTGATGATCTCCTGGCTCGAGAGCATCTTGTCGATGCGGGCCTTCTCGACGTTCAAGATCTTTCCGCGTAGCGGCAAGATCGCCTGCGTCTTGCGATCGCGGCCCTGCTTGGCGGAGCCGCCGGCGGAGTCACCCTCGACGAGGAACAACTCGGCGTTCTCGGGGTTGCGCTCCTGGCAGTCGGCGAGCTTGCCGGGCAGCGAGAGGCCGTCGAGGATGCCCTTGCGGGTGATCGTCTCGCGCGCCTTGCGGGCCGCGGCGCGAGCCCTGGCGGCCAGAAGCGCCTTCTCGACGATGAGCCGCGCCGAGCGCGGGTTCTCCTCGAGGTAGCGGCCGAGCTCCTCCGTGATCACGGTCGACACCAGGCCGGTGACCTCGCCCGAGACCAGCTTGTCCTTGATCTGCGAGCTGAACTTCGGGTCCGGGTGGCGGATGGAGACGACGCCGACCAGGCCCTCACGGACCTCCTCGCCAGCGAGCGTGTCCTTGTGACCCTTGAGCGCGCCGCTCTCGCTGGCGTACTTGTTGATCACTTTGGTCAGCGCGGTGCGAAAGCCCGTCAGGTGGGTACCGCCGTCGCGGTTGGCGATGTTGTTGGTGTAGCAGAGGATCGTCTCCTGATAGACATCCGTCCACTGCATGGCGATCTGGACCCCGAGGATCGCGGTGCGGCCCTCGTGCTCGAACTCGATGTCCTTGTTGAAGA
>JAYUXQ010000441.1:0-1820 GCA_043752905.1 Nannocystis sp.
CCCTCCTCGGAGCGGGAGGGATGGGAGAGGTTTACTCCGCGTACGAGCAGAGTCTCGATCGCGAGGTCGCCATCAAGATCCTGCGATACGGCGCCGCCGATTCCGAGCTCGTGCATCGTTTCATCCAGGAAGCGAAAGCGGCGTCGGCACTCAACCATCCGAACGTAGCGCATGTTTACGAGACGGGTGAGCAGGACGGCCTGCGTTTCATCGCGATGGAGATGGTCGCTGGCGAGACGCTGCGCGAGCGCATCGGCCGCGGACCGCTCTCGATCGACGACACGCTCGACCTCGCACTGCAGATCACGGCGGCGCTCGCGGCTGCCCACACCGCCGGCATCATTCACCGCGACATCAAGCCGGAGAACGTGATGATCCGAAGCGACGGCTGCCTCAAGCTGATGGACTTCGGCATCGCCCAGATCATCGATCATCAGAAGCTGACGATGACCGGCCAGCTGCTCGGCAGCCCGGCCTACATGGCGCCGGAGCTGATCAGCGGCAAGCCGATCGACGCGCGCACCGACCTCTTCGCGGTCGGCATCATGCTCTACCAGCTAGCGACCGGCGCCCTGCCCTTTTCGGGTCGCAACCCGCACGAGGTCCTCAGCCGGATCGCCGACGCCGAGTACCCCAAGGCGTGCACGATCTGTCCGCTGGTCGACGACGAGCTCGAGGCGATCATCGCCAAGTCGCTCGCCCGTGAGCCCGACCTTCGCTACCAGAGCGCCGAGGACTTCGCCCGCGAGCTCGAGCGCTACCTCGAGGAGGTCGGGATCCCGGCCTCGCACGAGGAGGTCACCACCTACTTCGTCGACTGCGATCGCTACGTCGATCAGCTCGACAAGCGCGTGTGCACCACGCTGATGACCCACGCCGAGACGGCCGCGCGCGCGGGTCACAGCGCCCGCGCGATCCGCCTGCTCGGCCGCGTGCTCGAGCTGGAGAAGGACCAGAAGCAGGCCAAGTCCATGCTGTCGCGCCTGCGGACGCGCGAGCGCACCGTCAAGCGGCTGATGGTCGGGGCCGCCGCGCTCGGGCTGACCGCCCTCGGGAGCGGCGCCGGCGTGCTGTGGTACATGACGCCGCCGGACATCGAGGACCTGCCCTTCGCCGACGACCGCGCCGTCTCGCAGCTGCGCCCCACCCGGTTCACGCCGGCGCAGAGCGACGCGCGGACGACAGCGCCCGACACCGCAGGTACGCCCACAACGGACCCGCCGGGGCTGCCCGACCCGACCCCACGCAAGGGCACGACCACCCGCCCGATCGACCCGGCGACCAAGGTCGTCAAGTCGACCGCGACGAAGTGCAAGCTGCGGATCGAGGGCATGCCGGTCAGCGTCGCGGCAAGCGGCGCGCACAACCTGAAGATCGGGACCCAGGGCAAGCGCCTCGAGTCCAACCTCGTCGACCTCGTAGTCGAGGACGACAGCGTGCAGGTCCAGCTCAGCGGTAACATGTACAGCGGCCTGCGCCGCATCGAACGCAACGAGTGCTACCCCGGCGCGACCATCGAGCTGATCGCCCGGCCGCGCGCCGCGACCGTCACCTTCGGCGGCGCCCCGCCAGAGACCACGGTGAGGTGCACGGCGGGCCCCTGCCCCGATAACAGCGCGCACCGCCTCGACACCGACCCCCTGCCGCCGATCGCCATGACCACCCACGAGGCCGAGATCAGCGTCGAGATCAAGGCCGCCGGCTACCGCAGCGAGGTCGAGAAGATCCGGATCCACCCCGGCAGCAACACCCACCCGATCACGCTGACCTCGCTCTCGCCGCGCTAAAAGCCAGCGAGCGTACGCGCGCGGCCCCGGGAC
>JAYUXQ010000442.1:0-1819 GCA_043752905.1 Nannocystis sp.
ACCCGAGCCTCGCCCTCGCTCCCTGAGCGCCCCTCACCAGCGAAACAGCAGGTCGAACACGGTGATGGCCGCCGCCTGGCGCCGCCGCTCCTCGTACGACACCGGTTGCGGCGGAGGCGGCGGCGGGGCCAGGACCCGCTGCCCGTGCTCGAGCCGGACCTCCTCGCCGAGCGCCCTGCCGCCCATGCGCACAAAGACCTCGATCGCCTGCAGTTCACCCGGGTCGAGCAACACGCCGTGCTGCACGCACTCATCGACGACCACGCCGCTGATCGTGCCGAAGTTCGTGCGCCGCATCACCTGCTGGCAGCGCGGGCAATCGCGGTACTTCACCGCCACCTCGCCCGGCACCACCTCGCGCATGCGGGCCCGCAGCTCGCCCATCGTCGGCGCTGTCCCCTGTTCGGGCTGCTGATCGGCCACCAGCGCCTCGAGCTCGCCGGCATCGAGCCAGATCGCCCCGCACTCACGGCACTGGTCGATCTCGACGCCATGACCGGCGCTCACCATGTCCATCGCGCCGGCACAGCGCGGGCAGATCAGAGGTCCTGCGGTCGACCCCGACACCCCCGTCGGCAGCGGCATGCCGGTCAGTCCGTCCTCGTCCGTATCGGAGCGACCCGCGACCGGCACGT
Source organism: Nannocystis sp. (assembly GCA_043752905.1). GTDB lineage: Bacteria > Myxococcota_A > Polyangia > Nannocystales > Nannocystaceae > Nannocystis. Next base: position 636 of record JAYUXQ010000442.1, read on the forward strand.
CGTTGAGCAGGCCCGCGAGGGACCGTGCGATCCGCTCGGCCCGCGCCTTCGACTCCGCCGTCGCCTGGGGTCGTCGCATGCCGCGACAGTATCGCAGTCGGCGGCCGGCCGCGTCTGTGCTATCTCCCCGCCATGGCCCCCGTGAGCCCGATCCCGCGCAGCTTTCGCCGTATCGCCGTGTTCTGCGGCTCCGCTCGCGGCGACGACCCCGTCCACGCCGAGGCCGCCCGCGCGCTCGGCCGCGGCCTCGCCGGGCGCGGCATCGGGGTCGTCTACGGCGGCGGCCGCGTCGGCCTCATGGGCGAGCTCGCCGAGTCCGCACTCGCGGCGGGCGGTCAGGTCCACGGCGTCATCCCCCAGAAGTTGCGCGACCTCGAGGTCGCGCACACTGGTTTGACCGAGCTGTTCGTGGTCGACAGCATGCACGCGCGCAAGATGTTGATGGCCTCGCTGTCGGACGCCTTCATCGCGCTGCCCGGCGGCTTCGGCACGCTCGAGGAGCTGTTCGAGGTCGTGACCTGGTGTCAGATCGGGTACCACCAGAAGCCCGTCGGTCTGCTCAACGTCGCCGGTTACTACGACCCGCTCCTCGCCTTCGTCGACCACGCCGCCGCGGCCGGCTTCATCCGTCCCGCGTACCGACCGATCCTGCAACACGCCGCGGACCTCGACACGCTGCTCGACCAGCTCGCCAGCGTACAACTGCCGCGCTTCGTCGCCCCCGCGCCCCCGCCCTGAGCCCGCCTGTCAGGCCCGGCCGGGCGCCGCCGATCTGGCGCCACCCATGCGCGACGAGCCCTGGCTACTCGAGCACGATCTTGAATTCGATGCGCCGGTTCCTGGCGCGGCCTCTCGCGTTGGTGTTGTCGGCGATCGGCTCGTCGGGTCCAGCGCCGCGGGTGGTGATCCGCGAGGCGTCGACGCCCTTCTCGGCCAGGTAGCGCTTGACCGACTCGGCGCGCCGCAGCGCCAGGTCGCGGTTGTAGTCGTCCTTGCCGACGTTGTCGGTGTGGCCCGAGATCTCGACCTTGACCTCCCTGTACTCGACGAAGATCTTGGCCGCCTCGTTGAGCGTCTTGACCGACTGCTTGCGGATCACGTCCTTGCCGGTGGCGAAGAAGATCCCTTTGATGACGCCCGTGAACTTCGCCACCGCCTGCGGCAGCTCGTCCGGGCAACCATCG
>JAYUXQ010000443.1:0-11458 GCA_043752905.1 Nannocystis sp.
GTGGCCGCCCCAGGACGCCCGCCTGTACTGCCCACACCCCGAAGAGGCCGCCGCCGAGGACCGCCGTCGCGCCCGCCCATATCCTCACTGCTGCACGCAATAAAGGTGCGCCTGCAAGGTCTGGCAGAGCTGCGAGTTGCCGCTCTTGGTCCAGGTGGCGTCGGTCGCGTCGCGCAGGCCGTAGAAGCCGTTGTTCCCGCCGGCCGACCAGACTGTGCAGTCCGACGGGGTCCAGTTGGTGCCGTCGGGGTTGGTGGCTGTCCACACCTTGGTGGTCGACCCCGCCTGGACGCCGGTCTCGGTGATGTTGATCGCCGCGAGGAGGGGCGGGGTGACGAGATTGTCCCAATTGTCGGCGACCTTGGTGCCATTGGGCAGGTAGTAGGGCTTGGTGGCGTGCATGAGGCGTCCCTTGGCATCCTCATTGTCGGTGGAGAGCCAGGCCTTGTAGGTCCCGGACAGGCCGCCGACCATCGCCGCGGCCATGCACTTCATGTCGGCACCGCCCATACCCATGAGATTACCGAGATAGGTCCCGCTGGTGACGAAGATAATCTGGCCGTTGAGCTTGCAGTCGTTCTTGCACGCGTCGCCGTCGTCGTCGTTGCCGTCGTCGCACTGCTCCTTGCCCTGGAGAAAGCCGTCGCCGCACTTCGCGTCCGTGCAGGCCGTCGTGCATGTGTCAGTGTCGGCGGCGTTGGCGTCGTCGCACTCCTCGACGCCCATCTGCTCGATGCCGTCGCCGCACTTGGCGAGCTTGCAAGCGTTCGTGCACGCGTCCTTGTCCTCGCCGTTGGCGTCGTCGCACTCCTCCGTGCCGTCGAGGGTCTTGTTGTCGCCGCAGACGGCGGTCTTGCACTCGTCCGTGCACGCCGCGGTGGCGGAGTTGGCCGCGCCGTCGTCACACTGCTCGGTCGCCTGCAAAATGCCGTTGCCGCACTTCGCGGTGGTGCAGTTGTCGGCGCACTCGTCGGTGTCGACGACATTGCCGTCGTCGCACTCCTCGCCGTCGTTGAGCTCGCCGTCGCCGCAGGTCTCCAGGCTGCACCTCGCGTCGCAGCCGTCACCGGCGGCCGTGTTGCCGTCGTCGCAGCCCTCACTGGGCCCCTTGACACCGTCGCCGCAGACGTTGAGCGTGCAGTCGCTCTTGCAACCGTCGTCGTTGATGTCATTGCCGTCGTCGCAGGCCTCGTCGGGGTCCATCGAGCCGTCGCCGCACATGGGGGAGCGGGTCGGGTCGGTCGTGGTGGTCAGTCCGGTCGTCGGGTCGGTGGTGATGTTGGTGGTCGTGCCGCCGGTGCCGGTGCCGTCGGTGACCGTGGTGGTCGTCGGATGGGTCGTGCTGGTCAGGTCGCCGGTCGTCGGCGCGCCGCTGCTCGTCGCCGAACCGTCGATGCCGCCGGTGTCGTCGCCGAGTCCGGTCGCGTTGAAGGAGCACGCGCAGGCGAGGGCGCAGGCGAGGGCACTGCCGTGGCGACGATGCGTACGAGCGAGTTTATTAATGAGTAGGGTCACGATGGTTTATGCTCCGGCCCCCGGCGTCCGCGAGGGACCGGGGAATCATCGTCACCCAGGCGGGGCGTCCGCGTCGACCTCTTTACGGGCAGCCCGGACCCCGGCCGATGACGCCCTCACGCACCCACGGTGAGACATCCGGCCGGTGCGAGCGAGCGATCTTGCGCGCGCATCCGGGCGCCCGGGGGGTTCACTACCCAACCGGAGCACGCTGCGAGGCCGCGGCCACCCGTAAGCACTCACCAGGCGATCGGGCCCTTCGCGTCGAAGTAGACGCCGGTCGGACCGTCGGGGCCGAGCGTGGCCAGGTGCACCGAGGCGCGCGCGCCCTCCTCGACCGTTTGCGGGCCACGGTGGTCGTTGAGGTCGGTCGCGGTGTAACCGCGGTCGGCTGCATTGACCGCGATCCCGGTGTCGCGCAGATCCTTGGCGAACTGGATCGTCACCATGTTGAGCGCGACCTTCGAGGTCGGGTATGCGATCGAGGTCAGCCTCGCATACTACCAGGTCGGATCACTGTGTAGGGTCAACGAGCCGAGGCCGCTCGACACGTTGATCTCGAAGGTGCGGTGGCTGTGATACTGTCGCGCTCACGATGCAACCATCGCTGGAGCTCCTCCGCCCCGTCGTCGCGCTCGTCGTCTGGACCTTCGTCATGTGGGGTTGGATGTACGCGACCCGCATCCCTGCGATCCACCGGTCGAGGATGCGGCTCGACCCGATGGCCCCGCACGGCGAGCAGATGGCCAGCTTACCGGCGCAGGTGCGCTGGAAGGCCGACAACTACAATCACCTGTTCGAGCAGCCGACGCTGTTCTACGCGGTGGCGATCGTGCTCGCGCTCGTCACCCGCGGCGTGGACACCGACGCAATGCTCGCCTGGACGTACGTCGGTCTGCGCGTGGTCCACAGCCTCGTGCAGGCGACGATCAACAAGATCGAGCTGCGCTTCGCGCTGTTCCTCGTGGCGTCGCTGGTGCTCGCGGCGATGACCGTGCGCGCCGTCCTCGCCGTGATGACCTGCGCCTGAGCGCGAGCGAGGCGATGACCACACGACATCCCCTGGCGGCGTTTTCATCGTTCCTGTCGGGTCGCAACCAGGTCCTCCTCTCGATCGCCGACGAGGTCCTGCACAAGCTCGACAGCTGCGGCCCCGGCGACGAGGCCCTGCCGTTCGGGCCGCGGGCGCGCGCGCCCGACCTGATGTGGTTGTGGACGCTGGGCGCCCACGAGGTGACCCGGACCATGTGTCAGGCGCAGGGGTGCTTCTCGGCGAACTTCCTCGCGGCCGCGTCGGACCTCAAGACCGACCTCGAGCGGGTGAGGGTGCCCCGGAAGCTCGCGTCGTGAGCTCGTCGACGCTGCGCATGGCCGCCGTGAAGGCGTCTGCCAGCGCCGTCGGCCAGTCAGTGCGCGCGTTCGCGGCCGCGGCCAGCGAGCGCGTCGCAGCGAGGACGACCGGGATCTCGCCGTCATGGCCGCGCCACGTTCTCCAGGCGGAGGTGAGCGCGACGACAGCGACCTGCCCGATCACGGTGATGGCGAATGGCCGCAGTTCTGGATCGACCTCTCGCAGCGATACAGCGAACACGTCCACGGCCGACCCAACCTATCAAATCGCCGACGAAAGTACGGTCGTGGCGATGCGCCGACGTTTTGTGGGTCTTGCGGGCGTGCTGGTGCGTCCGCGCGTATACGATTTCGCGGCTGATCCGGGGTGAACGAGCGCGGTTGTGTTGCACTTCGATGAACGGCCTCCCAGAATTCCTCGGGCGCGACTCGCGGCCCGATCCAAAGGAGTCCCGGCCGCGTACGATCCATCCACATGACACCGGTTGCGACTTGCGACCGTCCTGACTTGGGAGACGCGATGCACAAGAATATGAGATCGAAAACTGGGCTGGCGATCGTCGCCATCGCTGCTGTCTGTGGCGGAGGCTGGGCCGCCTCCACCGTCCTCGCATCTGACCACGACGAGTCACCGCTCGTGAAGCTGGACGCGGCGCAGGACATCACGGACCTGTACGTCTTCGAGAGCGCCCCCGGCAAGACCACCATCATCGTGTGCTGGGCCGGCTTCAACGACAGCCGTCCGCAGCCGGACGACGCGGCGCTGTACGACGCCAAGGCGCTCTACACGATCCACGTCGACAACAACAACGACAACAAGGCCGACTTCGAGATCTACTGGCGCTACGGCGCGAACGCGCAGGACCAGTTCGGCATCCAGTGGGAAGGCATCCCCGGGGTCGACGGTCCCGTGTCGGGTCCCGTGGAGACGATCTTCGAGGCGAGCGCCCTGGCCCGCGTCTGGACCGGACACGCCGACGACCCGTTCTTCTTCGACGCGCAGGGTTACCTCGAGACGCTCGACACCGGGAAGATCGCCATGAAGAACGACCGCGACTTCCTCGCCGGCCTCAACGTGACCGCCGCGGCGATCGAGATCGACACCGACCTGCTCGCGGGTGGTACCAAGCCCATCCAGGTCTGGGCGACCGCCTCGAGGAAGAAGTAAGGAGCCGCCATGAATAACATTACATCCATGCACAAGATCCTCGGGGCGGCGCTCCTCATCTCGACGCTCACCGCATGCGGTGACAACGGCGGCGGTGACGACGGCAGCACCACCAACGTCACCAGCACCGATCCGTCGGGCCCCACGACGAACGACCCGACGGCGACGACGAACCCGACGACGAACGATCCGACGACGACGACGAACCCGACGACCGCGACCACCGGCGACCCGGACACGACCACCGGCGAGGGCGGGTTCGTGTTCCCGACCGACCCGATCGACTCGTACATCCAGATCGACCGCCACGGCGCCGTCGAGGCCGGTACGGCCGGCATCCTGGCCTCGCAGGGCCTCGGCTTCAATATGGGCTCGGACATCAAGCTGCGCGACGCCTACAACGCCAGCAACCCGGAGGAGGACGCCGCCGGCATGTGGGTCCCCGAGATCGTCAAGAGCATCATGTTCTTCCATGGTGCCCTCGACGACGATCTCGTGGCCCTCAAGCTCGTGCCCGCGACCGTGGACGACACCGTCGCGCAGGCGGGCCCGGTCATCATCCCGGACACGATCAAGTACGATCCCACCAAGCCGGCCGCGTATCCCAACGGTCGTAAGCTCGAGGATCAGGTCGTCGACCTCACGCTCGCCGCCGTGCTGATCAAGCTCTCGGCCAAGCAGCCCCTGGATACCTTCGCAAAGCTGCCGCTCAACCCGCCCGAGAACGACGTGCCGTTCTCCGCGGAGTGGCCGTACCTGGCCCCGCCGCACCCCGGCAAGTAAAACGCAACCGAGTTTGCGGACGGCTCCCCGGGCGTGCGAAGCTCCCGGGGAGCTTCTCGCGTTTTTGCGGCTTCACGAGCGACGAGCATGGAACTCAAAACGATCATCGTCTCGGCCTTTATCGCGTTCGGAGTCTCGGCCCTCGTCTCGCAGATCAGCCTCCGCGGCGCCACCACGGCGCCGCCAGTGGTCACACAGCAGGCCGGAGCCGCCGTCGCTGCCGGCCCGAGCTATGCATCGTTGCTGGCCAGCGTCGACGAGCGCATCGGCGGCCTGAAGCGGCGAACGGACGCCCGCGCCGACGACTGGCTGGGCCGGGGGCACCTCGGCACGGCGCTGTTCGAGCGCGCCGGCCTGACGAATCAGGTCGAGGACTTCGCCCGGGTCCAGGCGGTGCTCGACGACGCCTTTGCGATCGCACCCGAGGGCAGCGGCCCGCTGCTGCTCGCCGCTCGCTTCAACTTCGCGATCCATCGCCTCGCCGAGGCCGAGAAGTACCTCGACCTGGTCGACCGTCGCGCCGTCCCGCGGGGCAACGAGCAGGTGCTCTCGCGGACGTTGCGCGCCGAGATCGCCGTGCAGCGCGGCCAGTATCAGGCCGCCGTCGATGCGCTCGCTGCGATCGCAGCGGCGGCCCCGGAGGCGGCGAACACCGAGCTCGCCCTCTATTACGCGAAGACCGGCAAGCCGGACGAGGCCGCGGCGCTCCTCGCTACCGCGCTGGCGACGACCCGCGACAACGACCCGCAGCGTCGGGCGTGGATCAAGCTGCAACTCGGCATCCTCGCGATGGACCGCGGGGAGCTGCAGGCCGCGCAGCAACACTTGCAGGACGCGGAGGCCGAGCTCGCCGGCTGGTGGTTGGTGCATGAGAACATCGCCGAGATCCACAGCCGGCGCGACGAGCACGACAAGGCGATAGTGATCTTCGAGGCGCTCGTCCGCACCGCCGACCTGCCCCAGCACATGGACGCGCTCGCGTCCCTGTATCGCCACAAGGGGGCGCCGGAACAGGCCGAGGCGCTGATCGAGCGGTCGGCCGCGAGATGGGAGCAGCAGCTCCGGCGCTTCCCCGAGTCGGCGATGGGCCACGCGCTGCAACATCACCTCGAGTTCGGCACGCCGGAGCGGGCGCTCGAGCTCGCGCTCGCCAACGAGGCGCTGCGCCCGGGCGGCGAGGCGCAGGTGTCGCTGGCGCGGGCCTACCTGCGCGCGGGCCAGCCCACCGAGGCGCTCGCGGTCATCGAGCGGGTGCTGGCGACGCCGTACCGCACGGCGCGGCTGCACGACATCGCCGCAAAGGTTTACACCGCGGTGGGCGACACGGCGGCCGCGCAGGCCCAGCTCTCGCTGCGTCTGGCCGTCAATCCCCGCTTCACGAGCAACGACCACTCGCACTGAGCGGCGCTCGCCGACCGCCCTGCGCCGCGCGCTGGCGTGACGGATCAGTCGGGGTCGCCAAACACGGGCGGACTGCGCGCGAAGGTCATCGTCAGCACGTCGTTGCTCGGTCCGTGATGACCATCGGCAGGCCGTTGGCGAGGCCCAGCGTACCCTGCATCACCCAGCGCGGTACGAAGCCGGGGCGCAACCTCGGCGTGAAGCGCTGCGCGAGCGTCGCCAGCAATATCTGGCTCTCGAGCAGCGAGAAGTGGTTGCCGATGCAGACCCGCGAGCCGGCAGCGAAGGGGTGGTACGCGTGGCCGTGACGCGTGGCCTCTCGCTCGCGCGTCCAGCGGTCGGGGTCGAACACCTCGGGGTCGTCCCAGAATTGCGGATGCCTGTGCGTGTAGTACGGCGACAGCATCACCGCGGCGCCGGCCGGTACGTCGAACCCCGCGAGCTTGTCGGCGGCGACGGCGTCGCGCATGTAGAACGGCGCCGCCGGGTACAGCCGCAGCACCTCCTTGATCACCTGCAAGGTGTAGGGGAGCTGGCGTAGTACATCGACGGTCGGCGCGCGCCCGCCGAGCACGCGATCGAGCTCACTGTGTAGTCGTTCGGTCACCTTCGGGTTGGCTGCCAGCGCATACCAGGTAAAGGTCATCGTGCGCGCGGTGGTCTCGTGGCCGGCGAAGAAGGTGGTGATCGACTCGTCGCGCAGGAGGCTCTCCGACATCGCCTGGCCGGTCTCCTCGTCGCGAGCCTTCATCAGGCGCGACAGCAGATCGTCGGGCCACTGCGCTTCATCGGTGCCGCGCCGCTGCGCGATGATCCCGCCGATGGACCGATGGACGAGGTCACGCGCGGCGAGGTATCTGCGGTTACGCGTGGTGGGCACCCACAGCGGGAGCTGGATCCCCGTCATGTTAATGTCGACAAAGGAGATCATCGTCTCCACGGCGTCTTTCATGCGATGGATCGACTCGATCGTCTCGCTGCTAAACATCGCCTTCAAGATGATGGAGGCGGTGACGAGGGTCATCTCCTCGGCGATCTCCACCTCGGTGCCCGCGTTGGCGAGCGCCTGCCAGCGCTCCACGAGCCGCGCGGTGTCGCGGAGCATCAACCCCGCGTACGCCTGCACACCCCTCGGCGTGAAGAAGGGCGCCATCAACTTGCGTTGCCGACGCCATAGATCCCCGGTGCTGGCGACCAGGCCGTCCCCGAGCAGATATCTGCGCACGGTATCGTAGCTGCCGAGCTTGTCGTAATTGTTCCGGTGGCCGACGTTGACGTGCTCCACCGCGTCGGGGTGCATGGCGAAGATCAGCGTACTCCGGCCGATGCGCACCTGGAACACATCACCGTGCTCGCGCCATTGCCTCCCCACGAACTCGAGGAGTCCGTGCGTGCGAACGCCGCGGATGAACTGCAGAAATCCTGGACCGGGGGCCTTCATGCTCGGGCCTCCTCGCGCAGGGGGGCGTGGGTCGGGTGCGGGTGAGCGAACATCGCGGGGACAGTCTGACACACCGGGCCCACCTCGGTGCACGAGGTATGGCAGCGAATGTCACTCGAGCGCGACGATGCTGAGCGTGCGCGGGCTGCCGCCGAGGTGGACCTCGCAGTCGTCGTCGACGCGCCGGCCGAGCAGGGCGCGGCCGATCGGTGAGGTCGGTGTGACGACCGAGATATCGCCGGGCAACGTGACGCCGCCGCCGTGGGCCGCGAGCAGGAAGCGGCGCGTGCGTCCGTCGTCGTCGACCGAGACCAGCGCGCCCAGGGCGATCACCGCGTCGCTCGCGAAGTCACGCACGTGCCACCCGGCGATCCCGGCCGCCGCGGCCTCGAGCTCGGCCGCCCGCAGGGCCACGCCGCGCGCGAGGTACGACTGCTCGAGCCCGCGGGTGTCCTTGTCGTTCTCGGGCCGCGCCTCGGCGTGCGTGGCCCCCTCGACGGCGGCCTTGTGGGCCCTCCGCGCGGTGGCCAGGTCCTGCTCGAGCTGCGCGAGCAGGGCGGCCTTGAGCGTTGTCTTCGAGGGCGGCGCCACGCACCAATGGTAAAGCATCCATCGCCGCGCGACCAGCGAGGCGCCGGCCCGAACAGGTCGACGTTTAGGCCGCCTCGTCGGTCGAGTGCGAGCGACAACAGTTGGGCCGGGCACTGCCGGAGAGCGACCAGCCCTCGGCGACGACGAGTGAGGATATACGCGGCAAAAGAGCGGAGCTCTGTGCATAGTGCATACGACGGCTTTACGGGCCCGCACCGATCGACCGCGAATACCATGGCCGGGGCGGCCCGGTCGCCCGGCGTTGCCGGGGAGGCCACGGCTGCGGAGGGTCCCGGCGGGCTGCGCACCTGGAGCCGCTGGAGGCGGTTGAATGCTCGCGGACCCGTCTCACCGGCGTTCGAGCGTCGCAGACCGCGCGCAGTTCGAGCCTTCACCGGCGATCGCCGACAATTTGCCGGGGGGGCCTGCCTGCACGCGCCAGGGCAGCCCCGATCCTGTAGACTCGCCGCCCATGACGACCCCACCCGGACCGCAGGATCCCGCGACGTCGGACAAGCGCAAGCAGTCGCTCTACTTCCCTGAACAGATGCTCAAGGAGATCCAGGAGGAGGCTGCGCGGCAGGATCGCTCGTTGTCGTGGATCGTCCAGAAGGCGTGGAAGATCGCCCGCAGGGACATCCTGAAGTACCCCAGCATCAGCGACCCGGCTGGCGACGGCACAGACTCCTGACCTGCCCCGCGCGCGCGGCCCACCGCGGGCGGCGCGTGGCCTTCACAGACCGAGCCGGCCCATGAGCAGCATCGCCAGCTCGATCGGGCTGCGATCGGCGATGTCGATCGTCAGCGTCGCGGCCTCGTAGGCGCCCCGGCGCTCCTCGAGCAGCTCGGCCAGGCGTGCGGGCGTGGCCGCCCCCGCGTCCACAAGGGCAGGGTAGTAACGCGTCGGCTGCTCGCGCAGCTGGGCGCTCGCCCGGCGCGCGAGCACGACGGCGTCGGCGTATAGATAGACCAGCGTCGCGGCCCCGGCGATGCGCCGCCGACACGCCGGGTCGCGTAGCCCGTCCGGGCCCAGCGCGATCACCGGGCAGGGACGACGGCGCAGCGCCTGGTCGAGCGCCGTGCGCAGCAGCTCGACGTGGCGACCGGCCGCCGGCCGCAACGACAGCGCCGCGAGCGAACAGCCGGCCATGTGCTCGATCACGCGGTCGATGTCGTCGAAGGGCAGCCCCGTGCGAGCGCACACCGCCTGGGCGACCTGCGACGCGCCGCTGCCGTGACCACCGATCAACACCAGCGGCTGCGCGAGCGTCGTCGTCGCGTGGGGTGCGTAATAGTCGTCGTCCATCACGTCGCCCGTGCATAGCACGGACGGACGCGAATGGTGGTCCGCGGCGTCCAGGCAGGTTTCCAGGCGCCGCAGCGGCAGGACCGGCGCTGTGAACGCTGGTTTTTTGATCGTCGTCAAGTCGAGCCAGCAGGACCGGGCCTACCCGGGAATCGTCGTCATGCACTCCGTCAGCGGGCCCGCGAGGCCGCTCCAGCCGTTGTAGCCGGTGTCGAGCTCGAGGTCGGGCCCGGTGATCAGCGAGGTACTCGAGTAATCGTCGAGCTTGACGCGCAGCAGCTCGGCGTCGAAGCTGAGGATATAGAGGCGCGGGCGCGTCGCGCCAAGGCACACGATGGCCCTCCGGCGCCCGTACGACCCTGATATCGTGCCGCTTCAAAGTATGTGACGACGCCGATGAGGAACATGGGTCGCCCTGCGCGAGCGAGCCTGCCTCCGCCATCTCTCGTTGCGCTGCACAATTTGCTGACGTGCCATGGGCCCCTCTCCGGGGCCCATGGTCCGCGATCACCTGCAAACGGGGTCGGATACATGTTGCACTGCACATAAAGCTCACACGCGCAGCTTCGCGCGGCGTGGGGCCGCCCGGTTATGATGGCGGTCATGCGAACGTCCCTGCCCCTCTCGCCCGTCCTGCTGGTCCTGCTCGCTGCCTGTGGCGGGGGCTCCGGTGAATCCACCACGCAGGGGGTCTCCGCCGCGAGCATCACCGGTGCCAGCGGCGAGACGGACGCCTCGAGCACCGGCAGCGAGGCGCCGACCACGGGCGAGGGCAGCGTGACCGATGCGCCGACCACCGACGAGACCGGCAACAGCACACCACCGGGCACCACCGGCGAGCAGCCCACCGGCACGGACAGCGAGACCACGGGCGAGACCGCGGGCGACACCACGGGCGACACCACGGGCGATCTACTGGAGGGCCTCGAGTTGCAGGAGACCTTCGAGCAGGGCGTATTGAACGGCTGGGCGAAGGTCGAGCGCTGGAAGGATTCGCAGAACCAGGGCTTCATTCAGGAGGACCGGTTCTCGCTCGACATGCGCGCCGCCCAGAATGGTCCGCGCCTCGGATACTTCGCCGACGACCCCGTGCCGCACTCGAGCGTGTTCATCCTGTATTACGCGCCCGGCTGGGACGCGGCCAAGCAGGCGACGCCGGTCCTGCTGATCCACGGGGCCGACCAGGCCGACCGCGCGTGGGCCAACCCCGGGGAGCTCGGCGACTATGGCTGCGGCCAGAAGACCTGCCCGAACACCGGGTTGATGCAGTCGCTGGTCGCGGAGGGCTACGGCGTATATGCCATCTCGTTCGCGCACGTGCACGGCGACAACTTCTTCTGGGCCGAGCAGATCCACAACGCGATCAGGGTCATCCGCGACCGCACCCAGGCGCCGAAGGTCGACCTCATCGCGTGGAGCAAGGGCACGATGCCGGCGCGCATGTACGCGTCGAGCCTGACCCGGCCGTGGGGCACCAAGTTCCAGGACGACGTCCGCAAGATCGTGCTGATCGGCGGCCCGAACCTCGGCATGGATTACAGCTTTCGCTACGGCACCGCCCTCAACGGCAGCGTCGCTATCGACTACGGCGGCAAGAACCACGCGCCGCTCCCCCACGACGAGCTCTACATCAATTTCAAGTGGGTCGAGCGCGCCGAGTACGGGATCTTCAAGAGCGCCAAGGGTGACAACTTCCGCGGCCAATTGCAGTCCGTCGCCCGCTGGGACGCCAAGTATCCGCTGACCGGTGTGGCCAACTTCGGGCTCGGCGAGTTCATGGTCGGCGATAGCGAATCGACGTATGTCGGTGAGGCCAAGGCCAAGGTCAAGGGCGTGTACGCCCGCGGCAAGGGCATCGACGCCGCGATCGCCCAGGGCTCGATCATCCAGGATATCATCGGCG
>JAYUXQ010000444.1:0-11427 GCA_043752905.1 Nannocystis sp.
GGGGGGCAGCATCTTGCCGCTGTCGAGGGTGGGGATCAGGCCGGTGAGGCCGGCGCTGACGTCGAGCGCGCGACCCTCGTTCTCGGCGGCGGTCTCGGACGCGACCTCGAGGCTGGGGCACAGGTTGACCGGGCCCCGCGGGCGGCAGCCGAGTGCGATGAGCAGGAGCGAGGCGGCGGCGAGGGGGCGCATGCGTGGGGTCATTTTGGCGGATCGGGGAACTCGCGCGCCAGCATGGCGTCGGCGAGGTCGCGGGCCTCGGCGGGGATGCCGGCGAGGGCGGCGTCGCGGGCGGCGACGAAGACGCTGCGAGCGTGCAGCATGTCGAGGTGGAGCGGTCGCAGGTCGCGGATCGCACCGTGCACGCGGGCGAGGCCGGTGGCGTCGGCGGCGGCGGCCTCCGGGACGAGCGGTGGGGCGTCAGGCGAGTCCTCGGCGGTCAGCCTGCGGACGCGCAGCTCGAGGCGGCCGATCGTGACAGTGAGGGTGTCGACGATCAGGACGGCCTGGCGCGAGGGCAGGCGCCGGCCCTCGCGCAGGACGCCATTGGTCGAGCCGGCGTCGAGGAATTCGGCGCGCTCGTCGTCGAACTGGATCACGGCGTGGCGCGCCGAGACGAATGCGAAGGGCAGGCGCAGCTCGTTGTGGGCGTCGCGACCGATGCGCACGGGGGAGCGGACGAACCCGTGTTCGCGGGTCTGTCCGGTCTCGGGGTCGAACACTGTGACGTGCAGGCTCATGCGTGGAAGTCGAGCAGCCAGCCGTCCGCGGGGGCGTAGCCGACGCGCAGGGCCTGCGGAAGGTCGTCGCCGGCGAGGCGTTGCAAGATGCCGCGGGCGAGCTCCGGCATGAGCGAGCCGCGCAGGACGTGGCTGAGCATGCGGGCGCCGGACTCGGCGCTGATGCAGCGACGCACGAGCTCGCCGACGAGCTCCGGGGCGAACTCGACGACGAGGCCGTGGGCGCGGCGCAGGCGCTCGCCGAGCTTGCGCAGGCTGAGCTCGGCGATCTGGCCGAGGATCTCGGGGTTCATCGGACGAAACGGCACGACGGTCATACGCGCGAGCAGGGCCGGCTTGAAGTGGGCGCTGAGGATCGGGCGGATCGTGTGGACGATCTCGTCGCTGGTGGGCATGCGACCGTTGTCGTGCATGGCCATGACCTTGTCGGTGGCGAGGTTGCTGGTGAGGACGACGAGGGTGTTGCGAAAGTCGACCTCGCGGCCGCCGGAGTCGGACAGGCTGCCCTTGTCGAACACTTGATAAAACAGGTTCATGACCTCGAGGTCGGCCTTCTCGCACTCGTCGAGCAAGACGACGGAGTAGGGCCGCTGGCGCACGGCCTCGGTGAGCACGCCGCCCTCGCCGTAGCCGACGTAGCCGGGCGGGGAGCCGATCAGGCGGGAGACGCTGTGCTTCTCCTGGAACTCGGACATGTTGATCGTGGTCATCTGGCGCTCGCCGCCATAGAGCTGGTCAGCGAGGGCGAGCGCGAGCTCGGTCTTGCCGACGCCGCTCGGGCCGACGAACAGCATGACGGCGGTCGGGGAGCCGGGGTCGCGCACGCCGGCAGCGCTCATGCGCACGGCCTCGGAGGCGGTCTTGACGGCGTCGTCCTGGCCCTTGATGCGGGCGGTGATGCGGACCTCGAGGTCGAGCAGCTCGGCCACCGAACTGCGCCGCATTTTCCCGACGGGGATGCCGGTCCAGTCGGCGACGATGCGGGCGACGGCGCGGCGGTCGACCTCGGCGTGGATCAGCGGCGACTCGCCAGCGAGGGTGGCGAGGCTGGTGCGGGCCTGCTCGAGGGTCTTGAGGGCGGCGTCGCGGCCGTCGGCGGGGCTCTCGCGAAAGGCGGCCTGCGCGGCGTTGAGGGCGGCGACGCCGGCCTTCTCGTCAGCCCAGCGCTGCTCGAGCGCGGCGACCTCGGTCTGGAGGGTCCCGGCCCTGGCGACGAGGTCGGACTCGCCGTCGCGGTGCAGGCCGTCGGCGAGGTCGCGACGCACGCCGTCGAGCTCGAAGTCGACCGCGGCGAGGCGCGAGCGGAGGTTGGTGAGGGCCTCCGGGGGGGCATCTTGCTCGATCTTCACGCGGGCGGAGGCGGTGTCGATGAGGTCGATCGCCTTGTCGGGGAGCTGGCGGCCGGAGATGTAGCGCTCGGAGAGCTCGACGGCGGCGACGACGGCCTCGTCGCGGATGACGACGCCGTGGGCCTTGCTGTACATGTCACGCAGGCCACGCAGCATCAGGATCGCGGTGTCCTGATCGGGCTCGCCGACCTTGACGAGCTGGAAGCGGCGCGCGAGCGCGGGGTCCTTCTCGAAGTATTTCTTGTACTCGGACCAGGTGGTCGCGGCGAGGGTGCGTAGCTCGCCGCGGGCGAGCTCGGGCTTGAGGAGGTTGGGGAGCTCGGCGTTGTCACCGGAGGCGCCCATGATCGTGTGGGCCTCGTCGATGAACAGGATGATCGGGGTGGCCGAGGCCTTGACCTCGGCGATGACCTTTTTTAACCGGTTCTCGAGCTCGCCGCGGACGCCGGCGCCGGCCATGAGCAGGCCGAGGTCGAGGCCGAGGAGCTCGGTGTCCTTGAGACCAGAAGGGACGTCGCCAGCGACGATCGCACGCGCGAGGCCCTCGACGAGGGCGGTCTTGCCGACGCCGGGCTCACCGACGAGGATCGGGTTGTTCTTGCGACGGCGGGCGAGGATGTCGATCATCTGCCGGATCTCGGCGTCGCGGCCGAAGATGGGGTCGATCTTTCCGGCCTTCGCGCGGTCGGTGTAGGAGATCGTGAAGCGGGTGAGCATCTCGCGGCCGCCGCCGGCAGCCGCGGGGGTGCCGGGTGCGACGCCGGGAGCCGTCGGTGCGGCGCCGGGCGTCGCGGCGGGTGGGCTCTGTGGGGGCTCGCTGTGGCTGGCGACGGCGCGGCGCAGGTCCTCGAGCGGGATGCCGGTGAGCTCCGGGATGGTCTCGGCGGTGTAGCGGTTGCCGCGGGTCGCGAACTCGAGCAAGACGTCGGCGGGGCGCAAGTGCTGGCGGCCGTGCTCGACGGAGGCGACGAGCCAGGCCTCCTCGAGCAGCTGGAACACGCCCTCGGAGAACACGGGGCGGCCGGCGTTGCCGGTGCGCATGCGCTGGAGGATGTTTTGCAGGGTGGTGGTGGCGCGTCGGCGGTCGCGGCGGACCTCCGAGAGCACGGCGGCGGCCTCACCGTCGGCGGGCTCGAGCAGGGCGAGGAGCAGGTGCTCGACGACGATCTCGTAGAAGCGGCCGGAGGCGGCGCTGGCGACCGCTTCCTCGAGGGCCTGGGTGCACGCGGGGTCGAGGCGACGGACGAGGGCTTTGGGATCGACGCGCATGGTGGTCTGTGCTCTGGAGGGCTGCGAGTGTAACAGGCTGCGGACGGCGAGGTGTCTGGATCGGCGCGAGATCAGGCCCGGGCGCGAGGAGCTGTCTCTTCGGCCAGGTTAAAACGGAGGTGACGACGACGCGCACCGTCGGGCGCGACCAGTCGGAAGGTGCTCCCGAGCCGCAGCTGTCCGAGCGGGAGGCTGCTGGCGGCGCTGTCGGTCAGCAGGTCGAGCTCGACATCGAGGGGGCCGCGGACGAGGAGTTTGACGAGCTCGGCGATCCGGGCGAAGGCGGCCCCGCGCGGGCTGAAGGTCGCGACCTGGGTGGCGGCGAGCGGGCCGACCTCGATGCGCAGGCCGCCGGCGGGGTCGCGACACGAGGTGCCGATCACGGTCGATCGGCCGAGCGCGAGGGTTTCGCGGTTGCCGAGCTGCATCTGCGTGCCCTCGCTCAGCGGGGCGTGGCCGCCGGTGAACTGGACGATGCGCAGCTCGGCGCCGGCGGGCAGGAGGTCGGACAGGACCTCGCGCAGGGCGAGGTGGAGGGTCCGGGCCGAGCGCACGCGTGAGACGAGCAGCGGCGCGAGGCGCAGCAGGGCGACCGGCGGGATGTGACGCAGGTCGATGGTACCGACGCCGAGCCAGGCGAGCAGGCGACGCGACCACAGGTCGGTCGCGCCGGCGGCGAAGCTGCGCGGAGGGTCGCAGCGGCGGGCGGCGCGGTGGTAGAGCTCGTAGAGGCGGTGGTGGAACGGGGCGAGCAGGGCGCGGCGCAGGCCGGAGCTCTCGTCGTCGCACACTGTCAGTTCGGACAGGTACACGGGGACAGGTCCGAACGAGCCGGTCAGGCCGAGGAAGCAGGCGGTGACCTCGAAGGCGCGGCGCGGCTGGCCGTCCGAGGTGGCGGGCGGGAGCTCGATCTCGGTGACGCTGCGCAGCTCGCCGGGGTGGAACGACATGCTGTCGTCGTGACGGAAGCGGATCGGTAGGCCGCCGTCACGCTCGAGCAGGTCGACGACGGCGAGGAAGCCGTAGCGACCCGCATGCTGCCGCAGCAGCGGCAGCACGCGGCTCAGATCACTGCCAGGTTGCCGTTGCGGGCCGGCCATCGGAATCTCGCGTCAGAGGGGTGGAGCCTGGCCGTGACTCGATTGAAGCTGTTGATGCCGACGCTGTCGGCGAACAATGCATCGAGGACGCTGAGCAGCAGGTGGGCCTCGCCGGGTCCGGGGAAGCCGGCCTCGTCGAGCTCGAGGGCGGTCTCGGTGCCGCGCACAGGTGCGCCGCCGACGAGCCGGGTGACGGCGCGGGTCTCGACCTTGCGGATCGCCGCGATGCGGGCGGCCGCGGACCTCGGGCTGCCGGCCTGGAAGTCGTAGAGGCCGAGCATGTTGCGCAGGACGGTGGCGTCGGCGAGCGAGGCTTGCCCGAGAGACAGGTGCGAGAGCAGGCGCCAGTACAGCTCGCTGCCGAGGGGAGCGGGCACGGGCGGCGTGACCGGGGTGATCGATCGCAGCTGGAGCGCGCCGGCCCGGGGCTCTCTGTTGATCGCGCCGGCGCCGAGGTCCGCGGCGAGCATGCGGTTGGTGCACAGCATGTCGACGTGCAAGATCTCGCCGAGCTGCTCCGGGGGCGGACGCGTGGCGCCGTCGGGGCTGGCCTGTCCGCCATGGACAGCGAGGTAGAGGTCGATGTTGCCGTCGACGGGCGAGCGGCTGCGGCGGGCGCTGTAGTACAGGGCGCCCGGCTGCTGGGCGTGGGCGTAGCTGAAGAAGGGGGTGTAGACGCGCTCGTCGGCGCGACCGGCCCGGCTGCTGCGCACCGACTGGATCGCGTAGACCTCGGCGTGATCGGGCCGCAGACCCGAAGCTTGTAGGCGATGTTCGTGGACGAGGGGATCGAGGCGGACGGGGTCGGCGGTGATCTCGAAGAGGTTGATCGCGGGGGTGCAGTGCAGGCGAAAGTTGTCGGCCGAGACGCGGGCCGGGAGCACCTCGTGGCCGTCGAACTGGAAGCGCAGCTCGAGCAGCTCACCCTTGCCCTCGGCGAAGAACGGGCCGCGTACGCCGAAGAACGAGAACTTCTCCGGCGCGAACATATACTCCTGGACCAGGCGCAGGCCCGGGTGGGAGAGGACAGGCCAGGGGACGAGCGCCTCGTCGTCGGCGAAGCCAACCGGCACGATGGACTCGGGGCCGAGCTCCTGACCAGGGGGCGAGTTGGGGAGGGGACCGGCGGCGGGCAGGAGACGACTGCGCAGGGACTTGCAGGCGCCGGAGAGCAGGAGCAGGCGCAGCGCGTAGGTCAGCGCGGGCTCGCCGGCGATGAAGAAGCGAAGCTCACGCGGCTGGGCGAGCAGGGCGCGGCTGGCCTCGGTCAGTCGCAGGCGCAACACCAGGGCGGGCGCGCTCGGGAGGGTGCGATCGACGTCCGCGCTGGCGACCTCGATCGGGAGCAGCTCGAGGTCGTAGGCGGTGCGGAAGCGACACGGGACGCCGTGACGCGTGGGCGCCTCGAGCGGCCGACCGCGGGCGATCTTCTGGGGGCCGCGCAGCGCGTGGATGTTGGTCGAGAACTGCACGATCGCGGTCGC
This sequence comes from Nannocystis sp., assembly GCA_043752905.1. Classification (GTDB taxonomy): domain Bacteria; phylum Myxococcota_A; class Polyangia; order Nannocystales; family Nannocystaceae; genus Nannocystis. The sequence continues at coordinate 5,943 of JAYUXQ010000444.1, forward strand.
GGGCAGCGGCCGGAGCATGTGCGGCAGGAACAGCTCGACGAGGTTCTCGACGAGCTCGGGGACGGCGTCCTCGAGGCGCTCGCGGATCCTCGCGGTGAGGAAGGCGAAGCCCTCGAGCATGCGCTCGACGTCCGGGTCGCCGCCGCGGTCGAGCAAGCGCGCGGCGGCCTGGTACGGCCCCGAGGCGAACTCGGCCCCGCGTTCACGGAGATAGGCGAGCTCACTCTCGAAGAATTTGGCGAACACGGCTAGCCCTCGAGGTTCAGGGCGATCTCGCGGTCGGGCGAGACGCAGGCGTGGAAGACCAACAGGCGCCGGCGGTCGGAGGCGAGGCGAGCGACGATGCGATAATCTAGCTGGAGCGGCGAGTCGCTGTCGAGCAGCTCCACGGTGACACCGCGCGCGAGCCTCGGCTCGAACGCCTCGATGGCCGCACGGATCCGGCTGCCGATCTGCTGGGCACCGATCGGATAGCTGTGGATCGCATCCGTGATGTCCTGCAGACCATACCCGGGCGTCGATGCCGACGAGCCCTGACGCGTGCCGAGCAGGACCCGCACGTGGGCGAGGATCGCGGTCACCTCGTCGTCGACGCGGCCGAGGCCGAGCGCGTCGATGCGTTGCAGAAGACCGCCGGACATCCTCTGCTCTTATACTGCAATCGCGGCGCCGTCGATGCGGCGGTTCGCCGTTTTGGACCGGTCAGCGAGTTCAGACGCGAAATTTCGCGTCCGAACGAGCGGGCCGAGCTCAAGAAAGGTGGCTCAGCGGGAGCCGCCTTCCTTCCATGAGTCGGCGTGCTCCTTGTGGTTGGCCTCGTCGCACCAGCGGATGTTGTGGAACACGAAGGCGACCTCTTCCATCGGCGGGTCCGCGTTGTTGCGGTCGCTGGCGTTGGGGGAGAGGAGGCGGTAAGAGGCGATGCGTGCCTCGCTGACCTCGACGGTGAAGAAGTGCTCGGTGGTGCCGTCGCCGGAGTGATGCGGCCGGAAGAAGCGGAAGATGCCGCGGATCTCCTCGTTGTTGCACAGGGCGCGGATGATGAGCGGGGTCGAGGAGTCGAGCCGCTTGTTGATCTTGAACTCCTCGTAGACGCGACGACCGGCGGCGCGTCCCGAGACCGGATCGATGGAGCTGCGAATTTTGTGGTCGAGGTTGAAGCACTCGATGGTGCCCTCGCGCCCGAGGCTGGTCTGTGTCGACTCGCCCTCGATGCGCTCGTCGTTGGCGTACAGCTCTAGATGAACGAATTCGGCCATTTTCGAAGGCTAGACAAGATCAACTGGCGTCGCAAGAGGCGATCGACAGCGCGGCGCAGCGCGACGGGATCACGGGACCACGGGATCACGGGACCACGGGACCACGGGACCACGGGACCACGGGATCACGGGATCACGGGATCACGGGATCACGGGATCACGGGATCACGGGATCACGCGTGCGCTGTGATCGCGTGATCGACGAGCGCACGACGGTCCTGAAGGGTTGTGTGCGCGGTGCTCGTGCGCCGGGGCTTCGCGGCCCCGGTCGATCGCAGCGAACGCGAGGAAGACGTGGCGGCGATCGGCATCGGACGCAGCGTGACGGGCGCCGCAAGCGATGCGCGCATGTGCGCCGAGGATGTCCCTGGGCTCGGTGGGCCGCTGGTTAGCGCGGTGCAGACTCGTTATGGTGATGCGATGGTTGGGCATGTGAAAGACCTCCGGGACATCACGGGCGCGAGGATCTCCGTGCTGGGGACCGGCGCGGTGAAGGTCAAGGGCGCCAAGCTGACGACCAACTGAGCGGCGAGCAACACGAAGACTGGAGAAGATCATGACCTCTCGTAAGAGCAGCTCTGCAAAAGTGATCCCGATGACGACGCCGCCGCCGGCACCGAAGGCGCGGGTCGGCCGGGTGGTCGGGGTCCAGGACGCGACCTTGCTGGTCGAGCTGGCCGGGCACGGGGTGCTGCGCGCGCGCGTGGCGATCCCGCTGACGACGGCGCAGGCGGACGCGGCGGTGGCCGGGCGGACCGAGGCGGTCGTGGTGTTCGCCGAGGGGGATGTCGAGCGGCCGATCGTGCTCGGGCTGGTGCAGTCGGAGTTCCCGGAGCCGGTGGTGCCGTCGAACGAGGCGCGCATCGACGGCAAGCGGGTGGTGCTCGAAGGCAAGGAGGAGGTGGTGCTCAAGTGCGGCGAGGCGACGCTGACGCTGCGCGCCAACGGCAAGGTCGTGATCCGCGGGGCCTACGTGGAGACGCGTGCGCGCGGCACCAACCGCATCAAGGGCGGGTCGGTGCAGATCAACTGATCATGCGCTGGCGAGGCGCTGCTGGCGTGGGTCGCACCTCATCAGCCGGGCACGCGGCGCAGGTCCTCTGCAAATGCTCGCCGCGCGGCCCACGACTTGCCGGGGGCGGCGAGCCCATACACGGCGCCGTGACGGGCGACGAGCTTGGCGACCGCGGCCTCGGTGCCGCCGCCCCAGCCGCCGTCGACGCCGCCGGAGGACGAGAAGCCGAGGCGCGCGCAGTGGCTTTGCACGGCGCGTGCGACCTGGCGCTCGCTGTGCGGGAGGCCGGCGAGGGTGGTGGCGACGCGCGGCCAGGGGAAGGCGGGGCCGGGGTCACGCTTGCGACCGGGGGCGACGTGCTCGTGACCGACGACCTGGGTCGGGTCGATATTGTTGCGCCTGACGATGTCCTTGATGAGCGGCAACAGGACGGCCAGCTGGGCCTCGGGGTATGCAGCCCATATGAAGCCCTGCGAGGCGGGACGGTCGTCGACGACCTCGACCGGCGCCGCGTCCCCGTGGACGACGCCGTCCTCCTGCATGCGACGGATCTTGCCGGCCTCGATGGCCTCGCCCCAGCCGAAGTTCACGAGCTCGATGCCGATCGAGAAGTGGTTGACCTGGTCCTTGCCGTTCCACGCGCTCTGGCCGGCATGCCAGGCGCGGTTGGCCTCGCGGACGATCCGCCGGACCTCACCGTCGATGCCGACGATGTAATGCGCGGAGGTGCCGTTGGTTCGCATCATGTCGACCGCCATCGCGAGGCTCTCGTTGGCGGTGTAATGCAGCAGCAGGCAATCGGTCGACTTGCGACCCTTCCAGTAGTTCGGCGAGAGATCGTCGATCATGCGATGGGCCCGGAGGGGCACCATATCGTAACTCGTCCAAGGGAGGCAGCGGCGAAAACGCGCGATGCTCAGGACCTCGCGGGGGCGTCGGACGGGGAAGATGGTTCGGAGGGCGATTCGTCGAACATGGCGCCGAGCAGGCGCTCGGTCGCGTTGGCGAGGACGTCGCGACCGAGACGGCCCTCCTCGGCGAAGAAATGATTACTCGCGCGGGCGTCGAAGACGTGCATGGCGAGCAGCGAGAAAGCGGCGTGCTCGTCGTCGGCGACCTCGGAGGACAACACGCGCTTGCCGGCGCGCAGGTCATCGCGCTGGAATCGACCCTCCCACGGCTGCCCGAGCGCGACGGCGAAGTACTGCGCAGCGACGTTGCCGGTGCGCGCCATGTGCGAGGCGGTGACGACGACCCGCAAGGCGTCCCACTCGTCGCAGGTCATGCGCCGCTTCCAGGCGGAGAAGGTGGCGTGCGTGGTGGCGAGCTGGTCGCGCGCGGCGTCCTCGAGGTTGGCCTGGATGTCAGGGGTCTGGTCGCGCAGGAAGGAGAGGAGGGTCTCGGCGGTGAAGCTGCCGTCGGCGAGGAGTCGCGTGAGGAGCTCGCGCGAGGCGTCGAGCATGCGCCGCTGGCGGTCGGTCTGCGTCGGCGTGAGCCCGCGGGCGGGGAGGGCTTTGGACACTGCCAGGACGTGGCGGCGTAGCTCGGCGAGGCCGGTGCGCGCGGCGTCGTCGAGCTCGCCGCCGTCGTCGCCGACGATCGCCTGGAGCGCGAGCGGCAGGTGACAGAGGGTCTTGAGCTCATGGTAGAGGCGGGTCCGCGCGGGACCGACGTGGCGCTCACCGCGGAGCCGCAAGATCAGGATGTCGCCGATCGCGGCGATCGCCGGGCCCAGCGCGGCGAGCACGGCCTCGCGGCGCGCAGCGTAGGCGTCACGAAAGGCGTGGTTGAGCTGCTCGAGCGGGTCGCTCGGGCTCATTGCGGTGGACGTGGGAGTCTGGCTCGGGGCGGGCATGGCGGGCGGGGACGCGTTTGATACCACGGGCGGCCGGTCCAGCCAGCGCGATGGCCACCAGCGCCAGCGACCCGAGCGCGTCGACCCACGCGTCCGACCCGATACGGGCAGTGATACGGGTACGATGGGCACGATGGGCGACGATACGATGGGCCCGGAACACGATGAGCTACGGCTCGTCCGGTGGTACGGGGTACGGCGGCATGTGCGACTACTACGGCTATTGCGTGTGAGGCGTGCTCTGCGTCGCATGCGCATAGTTTCGGGGGACATGGGCGGAGACCGGGGAACGCGTCGCCGGGCGCGTGCCCGGGGCGCATCGGGGCATCGTGGCGAACTCGTTCCAGCCTGGCCGGCATGCCCGGCTGGCTTCGAGCGAGCGTCGCGGTCGTGTGGCTCGGGCCGACACGGCTGGTAGCCGCGTGCCCGGACTGCGCGGCGATTCAGGCGGCCAGAGCCGCGATCGCGGACGATCCGTCGTTCTGGACGTACATGCTGCTGACGGCGCTGCCGTTCGTGCTCGTCGGGGCGATCGCCGCGGCGGCGCATCGCATGGGGCGCGTCACGAGAGAGGTCCGCGGATCATGAACACACATACGACCTACGACGGCCCGATCATCTCTGCCGGGATCCTGATGGGCGTCGGCCTCGGCGGCTTCGTCGATGGCATCGTGCTGCACCAGATCCTGCAATGGCACAACATGCTGTCGTCGTGGGTGCCGCCGACCGACCTCGTCACGATGAAGATCAACATGGTGTGGGACGGGCTGTTCCACGCGCTGACGTGGCTGATGAGCGTGTCGGGCCTGGCGTTGCTGTGGCGCGCGGGCCGACGTGAAGACGTGCCGTGGGTCGGCAAGACCTTCGTCGGCGCGCTGTTCCTCGGGTGGGGGCTGTTCAACTTCATCGAGGGCGTCATCGATCACCAGATCCTCGGCGTGCATCACGTGCACCCCGGCAACAGCGAGCTGGCGTGGGACCTCGGCTTCCTCGCCTCGGGGCTGCTGATGATCGCGCTCGGCTCGCTGCTCATCCGCGCCGGCCGACGCCGGTACTGACGTGCCAGCCCCCGGGGGGCCTCACGTGGTGCCGGTGCGTATGCACGCGGCGGGGAGCTTCGACGCGGCGCGAGTCGATATGCTGGCGCGGAGGTGGTGGGATGATCGACCGATCGCGATGGCTCGGGGTGTGCCTGTTGATGGCGTGTGGCGACGCCGGGTCGGGCGATGCAGGTGATGCAGGCGATGCAGGCGATGCGGTCGAGGTGGTCGTGCCTGTCGCGGGGATGGCCGGGGCGCTCGCGGAGCCTGGCTGCGGGCCCGTGGTGGTCGTGGGCGGGCGCGGGGGGGGCTGGGG
>JAYUXQ010000445.1:0-1808 GCA_043752905.1 Nannocystis sp.
TGCTGGCGCATGTGGTCGAGGTGGAAGTCGGGGTAGCCGCGCAGGCGGGCCCACATCGCGAGCAAGCCCGCCGAACGGTAGTGGCCGACGATGCCGAAGGCCTCGGGGTTGACGAGCTCATGCAACGCGACGGCCTCGGCGGCGCCGTGCACCTCCTCGCCGGACCCCCAGATGGAGAACTTGATCGTGCCCTTGGCACACTCCTGGACCACGCGCTCGACGTGGCAGCGGGCCGTCAGCATCTCCATGTACGCCAGGCGCAGGAGGTCCGGCGTCAGCTGCGGGTACAGGTCGAGCGCGCTGAGGTCGTGACGGAGGGCAGAGGGCGGCGTCGGGGTGTCCATGGCAGCGGCGAGAAGCCTATGCGACTGGCGTCCACCGGTAAACCCGGCGAAGCATCACGCGCCGGTGGTCCACCTCACCCGCGCGGCCGCGTCGCGGGCCGGGACGCGGCCGCGTGACCTGGCGCATGTCTGATGCGCGCCGCGGCGGGGGCTGCACACCTGCCCGAAGAGACAGACAAGGGCGTCCGAAACGGCGAGAGGGACATGTCCTCGCGGACATGCCCCTCCGGACAGGTGACGCGGCCGCGGTCGGCTCAGGCGCCGGGCAGCTCGGGGGCGCCGAGGCGGGCGCGGGCCTCGCCCTCGGGGTCGGCGGTCTCGAAGCGGCGACGGATGTCGAAGTAGAACCAGGTGCTCAGGCCGAGGGTGTACGCGATCATCACCGCGTTGAGCACGTCGGAGACGAGCAGGGTGAGCAGCAGTCCCAGCGAGCCCATGAGCCCGAACACCACGCCCAGGACGATCGTGACGACGACGATCGGGACGACCAGCGCGACCCAGGTGAGGACGATCGTGGCGACATCTTTGCCGATCAAGTTGAAGTTGCGCCCGATCGCGTCGCCCACCTTCTTGCCCTCGAGCCAGTAGACCGGACCGGCGAACACGCCCAGCACGATGCCGGGGACCAGCATATTGACGAGCACGTCGCCGAGCTTGGCGCGCACCTCCGCGACCGCGGCCTGCGGGGTGATCGGCTGACCGAGGTGGGCGGCGAGCACGAAACGGTAGGCGCTCGGGATCAAAATCAGCATCGCCGCCACCTGCGCGAGCCCCAACAATGAGCCGAGGCCGAAGGCGACGCCGGGCGGCAGGAGCCGCGCCAGCAGCCAGATGAACACGGAGACCGGAACCATCAGGGCGATGAACGCGCCCACCGTCACCGTCGCGGTCGGTGCGGCCACCGACCAGCCACCCAGGAGCGCCGCCTTGACCGCGTTGACGAGGTCCGGTCGGACGCCGAGTGCAGAAGGCGCCGACACGGCCACCGCATCGACGGGCACCGGCGGGACCGCCATCGGCGCTTGCGGCACACCGGCATGGCCGCCCGGCGCCGCCCCGAATGGGGCCATCGACGGCGGGGCCATCGGCGGCGGCGCGAACGACTGGACCGGCTGCGGCGGCTGGGTCGTCGGCTGCGGCGGCTGCGTGATCGGGTTGGGCGCGGGCATCGGCACCGGGGTCATCGGCGCGGGGCCACCCAGCGGCGCGCCCGGGACCGGCGCGGGCATCGTCGTCGGCTGGGGCACGAATGCGCCAGACGCCGGGGCCATCACCGGCATGCCGGGGACGCCGGACATGCCCGGCATCGCCGGGCCAGCGGGCATACCGGGGGGCATCCCGGGGCTCTGCATCTGGGCGGTCGCGGCGTGAGCGAAGCCGCCGGGCGGTGGCGACGGAGGTGCCGGCGCGGGGAACGGCATGCCGGGGCGCGGGATGCCAGAGAAGCCGGCAGCGGCGGGACCT
>JAYUXQ010000446.1:0-1807 GCA_043752905.1 Nannocystis sp.
TGCCGGGCGACGCTCACGCCGCGCTCGCCTGCCGGAAGCTCCATGTCCACCAAACGCATTGCCCGGAACACGATGCTGCGCGAGCGACTGTCCGCGCGCAGCGCCGTGGCGACGTCGGCACGCACCGCAGAGGCGCGATGGCAGTCGGAGGACCCGGCGGAGGGTCCTTGTTTTTGGACCTGTCCTCGGGTAGAGGTAATAGGAAGTAGTTCCATCGCAAGTCGTTGTTGCGTGGGGCTTGAAGGCTCAGGAGTTGGCGCTCCTGGGCTTTCGTCTTTGGTTTTGGGTGAGTGGTGAGAAGGTCGCGAGAACGCGCGCGGGCGTCAACCCCCTTTAAAACATCGATCGCCGGCTAACTCGCAGTCGGAGACATGTCCCTCGGGACATCTTTCTCAGGCGAGCTCCCACTATCTCCGTTCATTCGGCCTCCTGCTGTAATTGCCTACTTAACGGCTTCATCACCCGATTGCCGTCCTCTTCGACCATCACAGCCGGTCGCACGGTAGCTCTGGCGGAAGGATCTGCCTTTTCATGGAGATCGGACGGGCCGATCTCGCTGAGTTACACTCCGGGCATGCAGGCCCGCGGCGCAGCCCTCCTCGCCGGGGCCCTGGCCTGCAACGGGTCCGCGGCGGACACGGGCTTCGCCTCCGGCCAGCCCGGCCCGACCTCGGCCCCGGGAAGCAGCGAGACCAGCACCAGCGGCGCCAGCAGCTCCGGCGGCCCCGACTCCACGACCACCAGCTCCGAGGACAGCGGAGCGGGCAGCACGGAGCCCTTGCGCGACCTCGGCAGCTCGCCCGACTTCGGCTCGGACAAGCCCCTCGGCTGCAAGGGCAAGATCGACTTCCTCTTCGTGATCACCCGCGCCGGAAACATGCAGGCCGAGCAAGCGCGGCTCGCCGCCAGCTTCCCGGGCTTCATCGCGACCATCGAGGCCATGTTCCCCGAGTTCGACACGCACATCATGGTCGCCAATCCGGATGGGACCTGGCCCGGGTGGGGCTGCGAGGAGTACCTGTGTGAGAACGACGCGCCCTATTGCGGCGACAACGGCAAGGACTACGCTTGCGGCCCGACCTCCTACGAGCAGATCACCGAGTGCGACGAGGCCCTCGGCGCCGGCATCCTGTTCAACGCCGGGCCCTACGCGACCAACACCCCCTGCACGCTGCAGGGCGGCCATCGCTACATCACCCGCGACGAACCCGACCCGCTCGCGGCCTTCGAGTGCATCGCCCACGTCGGGACCTACGGGACCGATCCGCCGCTCATCGAGGCCATGATCACCGCGCTCTCTCCCGAGCTCAACGGCCCCAAGGGCTGCAACGCGGGCTTTCTCCGCGACGACGCGCTGCTCTTCGCCACCTTCATCACCGATCACGTGGACGAGCAGTCGCAAGGCATGCCGTGGTTTTGGTACAAAGAGATCGTGAAGGCCAAGCACGGCGACCCGAACGCCGTCGTCGCGCTTGCTGTCATTCCCCAACCGCAAAAAGAGCCCAACCCGGGCTGCGTCGAGGACGACACCGGCATCAACGCGATGCGCGACCTCGTCAAGATGTTCCCGTACCACCTCGAGGGCGACATCTGTACGCCCAGCTACGCGTCTGCCTTCGCCGCCGCTGCCGAGCTGATCGGCGAGGCCTGCGAGAATTTCGCCCCGCAGTGATCACTGGCCAACCTGCACGAGTCGCGCCTGCGGCAAGCCCCCGGCGGTGATGTAGCCGCCGACAAAGATTCGGTCGTACTTGTCCCGCGCAGCGCCGAGGGCCTCCGAGTCCTCCTTGCTGACCGGGAACCACAG
>JAYUXQ010000447.1:0-4682 GCA_043752905.1 Nannocystis sp.
ACGACGGATTTCAAGTCCGCTGCCTTAGACCGCTCGGCCACTCCTCCGGGGCCCGGAGTATGGGGAAGCGTGGGCGGGCCGTCCAGAGGCTTTCAGCGCCGTGGTCACCGCGAATCGCTGGAAGATTGCGCCGTGGCCGGTGTGACTATCAGACCGATCTCGCCGGGGTCGTCCACGTGGCGCATCAACATTGCATAGTATCGGCCCGCCTCGAGATCGAACACCGTGGAGGCGCCCTGCGGTAAGGTCTCGTAGAACGAGTCCTCGCAGCCAGAGCCGCAGCGTCCGACCACCACCTGCGCCGCCTGTCGGCCGGCGCCCGGCGCCGTGAGTCGATATGTCCCGGCCGCCTCGACCACGAATGCTCTCGTCGTCCACATGATCCCGCTCACGGGTCCCATGACGTCCGCGCGTTCGCACCCGATCGTTGCCACGGCCGACCAACTCTCCGCGGGCGCCTCCTCCCAGGGCACCAGGGGCCAGCTGCACTCGCCCAGCGCCGGCCGGATCTGCGTATTATTGCACGCTGGCACACCCCTGTACGCCGCCAGCACCTGCTCCAGCGTCTCCCCGGTCACCTCCAGCATCACGCGCTCCTGTTCCGCCCGCGGCCGCCCCGAGAGGTGCCGGCGAGTCAGCAACGCGAGCCGGTCGGCCCCGTAGCGCCGGAGGAAAAACCACATAAAGTGCGTCGCTCGACCATAGAGATCTCCCGGGAGATGATTGGAGCGGGTGTCTTTATGGTCGAGAAGGTCCTCGATCGAGGCTTTGATAGGGAACTCACCCCAGGGCAAATTCTCGGAAAAAAGATTGGCGATGCCCTCGGCGACAAAGTCATCGGGCACGATATCATAGGCCCCGTGGATCGCATGTACCAGTTCGTGTGAATTGGGCACATCAGGACTGATGATATTGTTCTCCCGGTAGCGATAGCAAGCGAGCCCACTCAGCGGGCAGAAGTCCCCCACCTCGTCGGGCGGCACCCAGAACAGGTCGATCTGCGGTGGTTCAAGCCCGAACAGCTCGCTCACTGCCACCACGTGATCATCCATATATTCCAGGGACCCTGCGCAGAATCTCACGTCTTCGTTTCGGTACACATGGACGTAGACCCCGGACACCCGGGCCTGGGGAAGATCTTCCTGGCACCCCGTGCTGGCGCACCACAGGCCGGTCGCGGCGAGTATGCTTTGCACCTTTCCGGTCATGGCTGGGACACCCCCGGCGGTAGCAAATCGATCGACCCCGCGGACGCGTAGACGACGGACGGCCGCCCCTCGACGATCACCAGCGCGTCCTCATGATCGAAACCGACGAGGTCGAGGATACCGTCACCCGTGAAATCACCGTGCCGCGTCTCCTCGGCGGCCAGCCGCGGCAGCAGTGATCCGCGCAGGTACCTCGCGGGTCGCGGCCCCTCCGGCTGCCCTGCAAACGTCAGGACCGCGGCATAGCGCTCTCCCGGGGCGAATTCCAGCACGCCGTGGGTCACCACGAGCGTCAGCCCGGGCGAGTTCACCACGTCGAGCCCTTCGCAGCTAAAGTTGCTGACCGCCCCCCCGACCGGCGAACCGGGGACCTCCGCGTCACGGACGCCGAATGCCTGCACCTCGCCGAACTTCCCGTCCACGCCGCCAAGAAATACCAGCAGCCCGTCCGGCTCCTCGCTAAACGGGTCGAAAGACGGGGCACCGCAGCCGACGAGGTCGAGCGCGCCGTCCCGGTCGAGGTCGACCGTCACCGGCCCCGCTCCCAAGCCCCCGAGCGTCAACGACTCGCGCACCTTGAAGCCTTCGGGTCCCGCCGCGAGGATCACCTGAAGGCGCGGTGTGGGCGACCATTGCTCAAACACAAGGTCCATCCCCCCGGTACCGTCGATATCGACGATCTGCGGCTCGCCGCCCGTACCGGGCAGGACAACGGGCTCCGTCGCGAACTTGGATTCGCCGGTCGCCAGATACGCCACCCGCTGTCCAGGCACAGGCTCGCTGGAGGTGAAGACCACATCGGTCAACCCATCTCCGGAGATGTCGCCAGCGACCATGGCGAACGTGCGTTCTGTGATCGCCATGGTCGCGGCGACCGTGAAGGTCCCGTCGCCCACGCCCCTCAGCGTAATCAGCGCCTCCTCTTCGAGCGAGATGAAGGCGATATCCAGATGAACGTCGTCATCGAACGAGCCGACCACGAAGCTGGCGGATCTACCAAGAACTCCCTCCGGGAGCGCGAGTGCCGTCTCCGGCGCACCTCCGAGCCGGATCTCGGCCGCGCCGGTGAACGCATCCATGAGCAACAGGTCATCCCGCCCGTCCGCGTCGACGTCCGCGCGCGCGAGCACGGCGGTGGCCGCGGCGCGGACCGTCACGCTCGAGGAGGCGTCGAATCGCGGCGCCGCATGCCCGCGAAGGAGCATGACCTCGCCCGTATCATCGACCCTGCCGATCAGGGACTCCTCGGGCCGGTCGAGCGTGAGCAGGTGATAGAGACGACCCGCCTCCGGGGCGGGGAGCACGGACCTCTGCTCCGCAGGAAGTTCCCCCTCCGCGGCCACCAGTCCATGACGCTGCGTCAAGCTGAGCAGCACCTGCGGCACCTCGCCCGCTCGCCCGGTCCCGAGGACGCCGACCGACCCGGATACATCGGCCCGCGCCGCCACTGCCTCGAGCCCGCCGGACGCGGCCCCAGCGTGCACCACCACGTCCCCGAGGAGCCCGCGCACCACGACATCCGGCGCGCTGTCATGATTGATATCGACGATGACAGATTGCACGGGGCTGGGCGCCGTCGGCGAAGAAGAGCCGGCCAGCAATCCGCGCGCCGAACTCGCCTCCACCACCGTCAGCAGGCCGAGCTCCGTATTCACGAGCCATAACTCGTTCTTTTCATCGCCGATGTTCGCTGCCAGCGCGGTCGTCCCGGGCGAACCGCAGAGCGGGTCCCACCTATTAATATCGTCACCCGCGATCGTGAAGACGGCCAGCGAACCATCTAGCGCCCCGGCGACGACGACCTCCTGGGCACCGTCGCCATCGAGATCGACGATCTCTACCGCGCGCGGACCCGAACCCGCCGAGATGCGAGTCTCGACGACGGTGCCCCCCCGCGATGGGCAGGCAAGGACGCTGATATCATCCTCCGCGAAGTTCGCCGTGACGACATCCACGCATCCATCCCCGTCGACATCGCCGGCCGCGACCGCGTGAGGACGGCGCCCGACGGCGAAGCTGGTGCGCTCACCGACCAACCCGCCCGACTCGGTCGACCCGACCCGGGTCACGTGCACCCGGTCCTCCGTCGGGTCGAGCATGACGACTTCGGAGAGCCCATCGCCGTCGAGATCGACCGCCTCCACCCGGCCCGCGAGGTCGAGGCTCACATACCCACGCTCGACCGCTCGCCGTGGGTCCGCCGACCCGACGACCGCGGGGCACAGCCCGCGGTCCTCAACGACATCGATCGCGCCCGTACACCCCGCCCACGCGACCATGAGGCCGCACAGCAGAGACTCACGGACCATCGTCAGTCTCAATTTTCTTGAACGGTTCAACACGTGCGAACGGCACAAAGAGCTGCGCCCCGAACGGCGAGCCGTTGTTGCTCTGAATTCCATTGCACGGCAAGACCCCGACATCCGGATGTGAGTAATCGGTGATCTCGCACTCGAGATCGCCATATAGATCCGTAATCAGGCTCCAGTCTTTGTCGTTGGGTACGCGGTACCTCCCGCGCAGAATGTTTGGTACGTCGCAAAACCCTGCAAACGGCACGCCCTTTTCCTGCGCGATGACATCGCATTCTGCGCGCTGGAACAGCGCGGTCTGACACGCGGTGATGTTCTCCGCCGCGGCCAGATAATTGCGGACGGCCACGAACTGATTGAGCGCCAAGGTCGGCGTCTTTCCAGCCGCTTCCAGTTCCTTGATGGTCTTGTCCAGCTCGTAGACCATTCTAAAGCAGCTCTGCTGCGCGCAGTCCAGCTCACAATAGTCCTCATGCGGCGGACGTAACCCGAGCGCCTCACAACCTTGCAAATACTTATCGGAACAGCACGCGACCACCTGGGCCTGCTCATACGACTTCACCGTGAAGGGGAAGGTATAATCGCGGGGATACAGGCCGTCGTACTCCTCGCCGAAGGGGTCCGCATCCAGACGGATCCTCGCCGTCCCTTCACACTTAAAAGTGCTTCGCGTCTGATCGGGCGAATCAAAGATACACACATCATCGTATCCGGGGCAGGGTTCTTCCCCGCCAGTCGGCGTCTTATCACCCGTCCCCCCGCCCTCTGCCGGACCCGTGGTGGCCGGTGGCACAGGATTCATAGTGCCGCCAGCCGTTACTTCAATCGGAATTACGTCATCGCAGGCCTTACAACCAGTGCCGAGCGCGAATGCCAGGCAGGTGAGCGACTTGAGCGCCGCAGCGCGCAGCTTGAACCACCGCATGGTCCTATCGTGCGCCGGGTCAGGGATGCGTGTCAAGCGCACGGGCCGCTCTCGAACCTGTTGAGATGCCAGGCGATGAACGACGTCTGCCCAGGGATCTCTAGGACGGTCGCGCACGGCCTCGACCGCGGGCTGTAGAAGACGGAGGAGGAGGGATTCGAACCCTCGGTGGAGTCACCCCCACGACGGATTTCAAGTCCGCTGCCTTAGACCGCTCGGCCACTCCTCCGGGGCCCG
>JAYUXQ010000448.1:0-4679 GCA_043752905.1 Nannocystis sp.
CCGCGCCGCGAGTATTGCGTCCAGTTTCGCGAGTCGGACCTCGGCTTCGCCGCGCGCATCATGGAAGAGGAGGGCATCACCTACTACTTCGATCACAGCGGCGACGCCGAGAAGCTCGTCCTCATCGACGACAACCACGACTTCGCCGCCCTGCAAGGCGACCCCGTCGCGATCCGCGAGACCGAGCCCGACACCGCCGCCGCCGAGTCCGTGCAGCGCTTCTCGTTCGGCCGGCGCATGCGCTCCTCCGCCGTCGCCCAGCGCAACTTCGACTGGCAGTCCCCGCAGTCCCCCCGGGCCAGCGCCCGCCCCGGCACCGACCACCGCGGCCGCACCCGCGAGGTCTACGAGCACGACGACATCGTCTACCCCGGCGACGGCGACCGCCTCGCCAGGCTCAAGCAGGAGCGCCTCGACGTCGGCGCCCACGCGGCCAGCGGCGAGAGCAACGTGACCGGCCTTTATCCCGGCGCCTGGTTCTCGCTGCAAGGCCACGCGCGCGCCGAGCTCGACGACAAGTACCTCGTCACGAAAGTGACCCACCACGGCGAGGCCCCCGACGTCACGATCCTCGTCACGCAGGCCAGCGCCGGCCCGCCCTACGTCAACGAGTTCGAGTGCATCCCGCTCAAGGTCCCGTTTCGGCCGATAAAGGTCGCCCACAAGCCCAAGGTCTCGGGCCTGCAGACCGCCACCGTCACCGGCCCACCCGGCGAGGAGGTCCACTGCGACGAGCACGGCCGCATCAAGATCCTCCCGCACTGGGATCGCATGTCGCCCCAGGACGAGACCTCCTCGTGGTGGGTCCGCTGCGCCCAGGCGCTCGCCGGCAGCGGCTGGGGCTTCTTCGCCCTGCCGAGGATCGGCATGGAGGTCGTCGTCGACTTCCTCGACGGCGACCCCGACCGACCGCTCGTCGTCGGTTGCGTCTACAACGGCCAGAACCAGCCGCCCTATCCGCTCCCCGCCGAGAAGACCAAGACCACCCTCAAGTCCAACTCCTCGCCGGGTGGCGGCGGCTCCAACGAGCTGCGCTTCGAGGACCAGGCCGGCGCCGAGGAGGTCTACCTCCACGCCCAGAGGACCTTCAACGCCGTCGTCGGCGCCGACATGTCCCTCAGCGTCGGCGGCAGCGAGTCCGACTCGATCTCCGCCAACCGCAGCACCACCGTCGGCGCCAACGACTCCACCACCGTCGGCGCCAATCACTCCACCACCGTCGGCGCCAACATCACCTCGACCGCAGGTGCCAACCACGCCGCCTCCGCCGCCGCCACCCAGTCGTTGAGCGCCGGCGCGAGCCAGTCGCTCTCCGCCGGTAGCAGTCAGTCCCTCTCCGCCGGCTCGAGCCAATCCCTGTCCGCCGGCAGCAGTCAATCGCTCTCCGCCGGTTCGAGTCAGTCGATCTCCGTCGGCGCCGATCAATCGATCTCCGTCACCGGCAACCGGACCGTCTCCGTCACCGGCAACGAGACCATCTCCGTCACCGGCACGCAGGACACCTCCGTGACCGCCGCGCACAGCCTGACCGCCTCGGCCGCCTCGACCGTGAAGATCGGCGCCGCCCTCACCGAGACCGTCGGCGCCGACTACACCCTGACGATCAGCGGCAACAACACCATCGAGGCCGTCGAGTATTCGCTCACCGCCAGCAAGATCACCCTCACCGGCGGCGGCAGCGTGATCATCATGGAGGGCGGCAAGATCACGATCAGCTCGTCGGGCCCGCTCGACCTCAGCGGCTGCGGTCCCGTCACGATCCAGGGCCCGAACATCGGCATCAAGGGCGGACCCATCAACATCGAGGGCGCCGACGTCACCGTCAAGGGCGGCACGATCAAGCTCAATTGATGTGGCCGCATGGAGCTCGTCAACTACACGCCGGTCGCCGCGCAGCTGCGCGTCTCGACGGTCGAGGGCCGGGACGACGCGCGTCACGGCATCCTCACCGCCAAGGCCACCTTCAAGGTCGGTCATGACGGCGTCGCGACCCTCGACTCGCAGCAGCCCTACCCGATCTTCGAGCTCGACGAGCCGACCCCCTTCGGCCCATTACCCTCGGATGACGTCCCGCGACGCGACCGCGCCCTCGAGGTCATCACGCTCGGCGCCGCACACGGCCACGGCCGCACGGCCATGACCGTCGAGCTCGAGGTCGGCCGCCATCGTCACAGCCTGCTGGTCACCGGCGACCGCCACTGGACCGGCCAGCGCCGCGGCGCCGAGATCTCGGAGCCGACGCCGATCGGTCGTATGCCATTGACCTGGGACCGCGCCCACGGCGGCTCCGCCGAGTGCTGGCTCGACGAGCACAGCATCATCGACCTCGAGCACCCGATGAACAAGTACGGCCGGGGCTTCGACGCCAGCAGGCTCGCGCACGACCTCGGCAAGGCCTTCCATCCGCCCGCCGGCTATCCCCGCCTCGCGCCCGACCACCGGCGCTGGCTCCCCAACCTCGAGGACCCGCGCCACCCGATCGCCGGCTGGTCCGACGACCCGCGCCCGTACTGCTGGGCCACGCTGCCGACCGACATCGGCGCCCACATTCAACAGGCCCACGACCGCGTCAAGAGCGGCGACCCGATGGGCCCCGACGAGATGCTCGAGGTCGTGTACCACCGCGCCCACCCCGACTGGGTCCTCCCGATCCCGCCGTCCGGGGCGAGCGTCACGCTGCGCGGCATGACCTCGCGCGGCACCTGGAGCTTTCGCCTGCCGCGCTTGCAGGTCCTCGCCGACTACGAGCTCGGCGAGCGCGCCGGCACCCGCGAGCTCGGGCCGCAGCTCCTGATGTTGTTGCCCGAGGAGTCGCGCTTCTACCTCGTCTATCGTCACTTCTTCACGATGGAGGTCACGCAGGGTATGCAGCGATCGTTTCGTCTCCGCCTCGCCGAAGGATGGACCGTATGAGCAAAGTGACGATCCAGCGCGACATCTGCCTGCCCCTCATCGTGCCGCTCACCGCGACCCACGATTACATCCCGCTGCCGCCCTTCCCTCCGGTCCCGCCGCCGCTGCCCGGCATGCCGCTGTCGCTGGCCGCGTGCGCGATCGAGGCCCCCGTCAACGCCTGGTGGCCGCCCGGCGCCGCCCTCGGCTCGCACAAGTTCACCAGCACCGTGTTCCACAACGGCATGCAGATCTGCCTCGACGGTCACGACTGCGGCAAGTTCATCCCGCACCTGCAGATCATGCCGGCGCCGAACAACATGCTGACGTTTATCCAAATCCCGTTCTCCTCGCGCAAGGCCAACTTCAGCTCGAGCACCGTGTTGATGAACGGCAAGCCGACCGCCTGCATGACGATGATCGCCTGGCCGCCGACCCCGATGACCTACTGCGCCAACCCGATGGGCATGCCGCTGGCCGACGCGCCGACCAGCCACTTCAACACCGTCGAGGTCCGCATGACCCTCGCCGACTGGCTCGCCGGCGCCTTTGCGATCGCGCTCAGCATGATCATCGACCGCCTGATGAGCAAGGGCAGCACCCGGTCGTTCGGCCAGGCCGCCGGCAAGGACATCGCCAAAAGCCGCGCCGGCCAGAGCACCGCCTCGCTGATCCGCGACCGCATCGTCTCCCAGCTCAAGGGCAAGTTCTCGGCCTCGTGGGCCGCCAAGCAGGGCGTCGGCATCGCCACCGGCCTCGTACGCATCGGCCTCACCGGCCAGGGATCCGTCGGCGTCACCGCGCCCTTCGGCGGCGGCTTCGCCTCGCTCGGCGGCTCGCTCGGCAAGGACGACAAGGGCTGGAACCCCGGCGCGGCCGGCAGCGCCGGCATCGTCAGCGGTAGCGTCGACACCCGCAGCACCTCCGGCACCGCCCGCGACCCGCTCGGCCGCGGCCAGACCAGCAGCGCACATACGTGGGGCAAGGACGGCAACACCACCACCACGAGCAGCACCGACCCCTTCCACGGCTTCCACAACGAGACCACCACCACCGGCCCCGACGGCACCACCGTCACGCGCAGCGACGGCCCCACCACCACGCTCCCCAAAACCACGCTCCCCAACAAGCTGTGACCGCCGTGCCGCCCCGCCGACCGACCCACGACGAGTACGACGTCGTCATCGACCTGTTCCCACCGGAGGACCTCCCCGACTTCGTCTACGGCCTCGTCAAACTCACCCACGACATCGTCGACGGCCGCCTGCGCCGCGCCCCCGTGCAGCCGCTCTACCACGACGTCCGCGACCCCGACATCAAGCCCCGCTGGGCCCGCGGCAGCGACTTCTGGCCGACCAAGCTGCGCACCGACGTCGTCGTCCGAGGCAGCGCCCACGGCCCCGAGGGCCGCCCCGTCCGCTCGATGCGCGTCGTCGTCTCGGTCGGTGACGACGGCAAGGCCGTCCAGGTCCACGGCGACCGCCTCGTCGAGTGGCCCGCACCCGGCGAGCTGCGCTTTGGCCCCCCGGAACCCTTCACACAGATGCCCCTCGACTGGGACCGCGCCTACGGCGGCTGGGACCGCCGCGTCCCCGTCGGCCACGGCCCCAACCCGACCGTCGCCGA
Organism: Nannocystis sp.; assembly: GCA_043752905.1. GTDB lineage: Bacteria > Myxococcota_A > Polyangia > Nannocystales > Nannocystaceae > Nannocystis. The sequence continues at coordinate 4,519 of JAYUXQ010000448.1, forward strand.
GCTCGCCAGCCTCGAGTTCGACCACCCCGGCATGTACCCACGCAACCCCTTTGGTCGCGGCTACATCGTCGTCGACGAGCCGGTCGACGGCATCTTGCTACCCAACCTCGAGGACCCCGCGCAGCTGCTGACGCCCGCGACCTTCGTGACCGGCGACCCGC
>JAYUXQ010000449.1:0-1802 GCA_043752905.1 Nannocystis sp.
GCGTGAGCGTCCCGCTCGCGGCCGACCCGTTCGTCTACCGCATCTGTGCCATCGACGCCGCCGGCAACAAGCGCTGCACCGAGCCCGAGAGCGTCGACAACCCCGCCCCCGACACCACCGACACCAACACCGACCCCTCGACCACGACCGGCCTCTCGGCGACCGACACCGACAGCGACAGTGACACCATGGACTCCATGAGCGGCACCGTCGGTATGACCACCGTCTCGACCACCCAGACCTCCGACGTCCCGACAACCGGCGGCCTCGACCCGACCAACGTCGCCAGCGAGAGCGACACCGACAGCGCGACCACCCTCGACAGCGGCAGTCTGCTCGACGACGACGGCTGCGGCTGCGACACCACGCAGTCGCCGACCCGCGGCGTGCTGTCCTCGCTCGCGCTGCTCGGCCTGCTCGGCCTGTCTGGCGTGCCTGGCATGCGCCGCCGTCGCGCCCGCGCATAGAGCCCTCGCGGTCCACCGCGAAGATCGACCACCCGACATCGCAGGGGCCGCGGGCAACCGCCGGCCCCTGCGGTCCTCGGGCCGAGCATTCTCCTTCATTGCCAGGCCGCGAAAGGATGCGGCCCCGACCCGCGCGATCGACTTCGACGGGATCGACCCCGGTCGCCGGGGTCACGCATACCCATGGCGCGGCACGACTTCGCCCCCCACACAGTCACAGTGACCCGGCCGGCAAGGACAACAGCTCCCACTCGACCGAGAACATGGCCTGCATGATCGCCGGCCGGGCCGGCGGACTCAAGGGCGGCCAGCACCTCGTCGCCACCGGCATGCACCCCGGCAACGTGCTCAATACGGCCATGCGGGCGGTCGGTGTCGACCAGGACCTCGGCGAGGTCGTCGGCGTCGTGCCCGGCCTGCTCGCCTGAGCCGTCGGACCGGACGCGGGGCCGCGCCCCCCGGCGTGATATGGCGGGACCATGCACTTGCAACGTGGGCTCTCCGTACACCGGCAGCGAGACGTGCCACCAGCACGCACCCCATGAGCTATCGCGGACGAGTCATCCCGCCAGGATGGACCACGCCGCCGACCCGGACAAGCATCCCGCCGGGTGGCAGGTCACCCAGGAATCTCGGCGAGATCGGCCTCATGCGTCAAACAAAATGCGCACCCGTGTCCGAACTCCCAGCGCAAGCAGGGTCGATAGCTCGGGTAGCTCCCTCTCAGTGGGGAGTGGCGGCGCTGAAGCGCAGCCGTCGGCGGCGCCCCAAGCATGGCCTGCATGGGCAGATGCGGCCCCGTCGTCGGGTGATCGGTCGCACTCGCCGCCCCCATGAAACATCGAGGTATCGAGGTCTCAGCGCTTGCGCAGCCGAACCCGGCGAATGGAATGATCATCCGACTTCTCGAGGATCAGGTCGGCGCGCTCGCGGGTCGGGAGGATGTTCTCCCGCAGGTTCCTGGCGTTGATCTCGCGCCAGATGCCGGCGGCGATCGTGCGCGCCTCGTGCTCCGAGAGGTGCGCATAGCGATTGAAGTATGCCCGGGGCCGGCGAAACGCGGTGCGCTGTAAGGTCAAGAAGCGCTCGAGATACCAGCGCTCGAGGTCGTCGGGGTCGGCATCGACGTAGATCGAGAAGTCGAAGTAGTCCGAGACGAAGGTCTGCGGCGCGTCGGGGTCGGTGCGGGTCTGGAGCACGTTGAGACCCTCGATGATGACGATGTCCGCGGCCCCGAGCGTGATCAGCTGCCCTGGAATGATGTCGTAGCTCTCGTGCGAATATACCGGGCTCTGCACGCCGACCCGGCCCGCCTTGATGTCGGCGACGAACGCC
>JAYUXQ010000450.1:0-1802 GCA_043752905.1 Nannocystis sp.
CTTCCTGGCCTACGACGCCGTGGTGGCGGCGCAGCGGCTCTTAGATGGGCGACCAGACCCGCAGGTGGTCAAGCAACTCATGCGGAATGTGGACGCGCAATTCTCGGAAGGGTACGCCGAGTGGGCGGTGTACGGTAACTTCGCCGTTGAATTGCGAAAGGTCGACGGCCATGGCCGCTATCGTAAACCAACGCCAGCGCGTCGCAGCGCCGCTCTTTCACAGACCACCGCAAGTCCTGCATCACCGCCACCCTGGCCTGGTCGTAGCCCTGAGCCGGTCGCCCGTCGGGCCCGCCGGGGCGAAGGTCACCGGGGGTAGCCATGTCGACCCTGGACGCGCTAAACTGCGCCCCTATGAGGCCACGCCGTCCGCGACTGACGCTCCTCGCCGTGCTTGGCGCCTGCCAGGCGCCGGCCTCCGGCTCGTCAGGGTTCTCGAGCACACCGGAGATCACGACGGTCCCGGCGGGATCGACCGGCGACACGGCGGCGGTGAACAGCACTGGCTCGAGCGCCGGGAGCAGCAACTCGACATCGGCAGGGTCGACCTCGGGCGAGTCTGGCATCGGCGAGACCACGCAGCCGGTGCTGGACCTCGGCACCATGCCCGACCTGGGCGACGGCACGCCGGTCGGCTGCAAGGGCAAGATCGATCTGCTGTTCGTCATCTCGCGCACCGGGAACATGGCCGGTCGCCAAACGCAGCTGGTCAACGCCTTCCCTAACTTCATCGAGACGATCGAGTCGAAGTTCGACGACTTCGACTACCACATCATGGTCGTCGACGGCGATGACGAGTGGGGCACCCACAATTGCAACAACGACTGCCCGGTCATGGACTGCAAGATCGGCGAGAAGTGCTGCACAATTAATCCCGAGCCTGAAAAGATCGGCAAGCCCTGCTGCGGCGTCGCCGACGACTACCCCTGCGAGTACCTCGACGTCCTCCCCGACTGTGAGACGACCATCGGCGCCGGAACCCTGTTCCCCGCCGGAGATTACGCGTCCAACAAGTTGTGCCCGATCGACGGCAGCCGCCGCTACATGGTCAAGGGCCAGGCGGACCTGGCAGACACTTTCGCCTGCGTCGGGAGGATCGGGGTGAACGGGAGAGGCAAGCTCGGCGAGGCGCTCACGGCCGCGGTGCAGAAGAACATCAACGGCCCGGGCGGCTGCAACGACGGCTTCCTCCGCGACGACGCGCTGCTCATGGTGACCTTCATCCAGATCAACCCGGACAGCGGCGGCGGCGGTACAGACTCCGACGGCTACGCGGAGGACTGGACCAAGGCCGTGCTCGACGCGAAGCACGGCGATCCCGAGTCCGTGGTGATGCTCACCTTCGTCTACCCGGGATGGGAGCCTTACGATGAGATCTGGAAGATGGTGAAGATGTTCCCCTACAACAAGGTCGACGACACTGATACAGACGACTACAGCTTGGCGTTCGCGGAGGCGACCACGCTGGTCGAAACCGCATGCGCAGGCTTTGTGGCGCCGGGCTGACGCCGCCTCGGCGGGTTACGAGCCCATGCACGCGAACGCCGGGTAGTTGCCCGCGCCGATGCCCCCGGCGCACACCTTGCCGTACGGCTCGACCGCCACCGCGAACGCGATCTGCAGCCCCTGCATGTCCTTCGGGGTGAAGGTCCAAAGCGGCACCGGATTCTCGGGCTCGAACGCCTCGACCTTGAACAGGTAGGACTGGCCCTGCACCTCGCCGGAGGCGATGACCAGGTAGCCGACCGAGCTCCACGCGATGTCGTGCGGCCCGACGGCGTCCGAATTCAGGGGCCCGAGCG
>JAYUXQ010000451.1:0-4668 GCA_043752905.1 Nannocystis sp.
CACCTCGACGTGCGCGCTCGCGGGGATCTCGACGACCACGAGGCGCCCCGGTCCGCCCTCGACCGCGATCGGCCGCTGCCACGCACGCAGACCCTGTGCCTCGCCGGACAGCGCGACCACGGGCGCCTGGGGTCGCGCCTCGCAGGCGACGAGCATGACGGGCATCACGGGCATCACGAGCATCACGAGCATGACGGGCATCACGAGCATCACGGGCATGACGAGCATGACGGGCATCACGAGCATGACGGGCATGACGAGCATGACGAGCATGACGGGCATGACGGGCATGACGGGCATGACGAGCATGACGGGCATGACGAGCATGACGAGCATGACGGGCATGACGGGCATGACGAGCATGACGAGCATGACGAGCATGACCAGCATGACGGGCATGACGGGCATGACGGGCATGACGGGGGATCGCATCGTGCTCCGACGCGCCGGAGCGCCCCTGTTCCCGTTTAACATGAGGTCGGCCGGGCATCGAGCCCCACATATGGACTTTAGCGACCTTCGGGGCGCGTTTTCATCATTCTCGGGGCGAAGAAACGGCCGGCGGACGCGAGAAATAGCGCGGTGCAGCGGCTCGCTCGCCTTGCCAGTTCTCGGAGGTTCCCCTAATGTGCCGCGATGGAAAATAGGCACCGTTCAGATCATCTTTTCGCATTATCTGGTCTCCTCGCTGGCGGCGCGCTGCTCCTCGGCTGTCCCGGAGGTGAGACAGCGAGCACCGATGGCACCGACACGGAGTCGGGCAGCAGCTCGACCACGCAATCTGCGACGAGCACGCCGACGAGCACGCCGACGGGGACCGACGCGACGGGGACCGAGGCGACCACCACGACCACCACGACCGGTGACCCGACCACGGGCGACACCACGACCGTGGACACCACGGGCGGCCCCGACGCGGTCTGCGGCGACGGTGACGTGGATGGCAGCGAGGAGTGTGACAACGGGGCCCAGAACGCCGACGACAAGGCCTGCACCGCTGGTTGCAAGGTCAACGTATGCGGCGACGGCCTGATGGGCCCGGGCGAGGGCTGTGACGACGGCAACAACCGCGACGGCGACGAGTGCAACTCCGCCTGCGGCTTGCCCGACTGCGGCGACGGGCTGGTCGGCGTCAACGAGCCGTGCGACGACGCCAATGACGATAACACCGACGAGTGCACCAGCGTCTGCACCTCGCCGGTCTGCGGCGACAGCTTCGCGCAGCCGAGCAACAGCGAGCAGTGCGACAACGGGGCCGAGAACAAGGAGAACGCCGCGTGCACGCCCGACTGTCTCGACGCCGTGTGTGGTGATGGCTTCACCCTCGATGGCGTCGAGGAGTGTGACAACGCGCTGGAGAACGGCGATGACCAGGCTTGCACCGCCGGTTGCAAGGTCAACATGTGCGGCGACGGCCTGATGGGCCCCGGCGAGGGCTGCGACGACGGCAACGTCGTCGACGGCGACGAGTGCAGCTCCGAGTGCGGCCTGCCCGCGTGCGGCGACGGCCTGGTCGGTGCTGGCGAGGCCTGCGACGACATGAACCTCGAGGACACCGACGAGTGCACCAGCGTCTGCACCGCCGCGTCCTGCGGCGACAAGTTCGTCCAGCCGAGCAACGAAGAGCAGTGCGACAACGGGGCCGAGAACAACGCGAGCGCCGTATGTACCCCCAATTGTATGGACGCGGTCTGTGGCGACGGCTACACCCTCGACCTCGTCGAGCAATGCGACAACGGGGCCGACAACGCCGATGACAAGGCCTGCACGGTCGAGTGCAAGACCAACGTCTGCGGCGACGGCAAGAAGGGTCCGGGTGAGGGCTGCGACGACGGCAACGTCGACGACGGCGACGACTGCACCTCCGAGTGCAGCGTGCCGAGCTGCGGCGACGGCCTCGTCAGCAACAACGAGATCTGCGACGACAAGAACCTCGACAACACCGACGCGTGCACCAACGCGTGCACTTCCGCGTCGTGCGGCGACTCGTTCATCCAGCCGATCAACAGTGAAGAGTGCGACAACGGGGTCGACAACGGCCCGGCCGCCGTCTGCACGGCCGCCTGTCTCAAGGCCGTCTGCGGCGACGGCTTCATCCAGGCCGGCGTCGAGCAGTGCGACGACGGCAAGGACAACGGCCCCGGCAAGGCCTGCCGCGCCGGCTGCATCGTCAACATCTGCGGTGACGGGGACAAGAGCGCCACCGAGGGCTGCGACGACGGCAACCTCGCCGAGGGCGACGGCTGCAACGCGATCTGCGAGGTCGAGGCGTGCGGCAACGGCAAGAAGGACGCGCTCGAGCAGTGCGACGACGGCAACAACGGCAACCAGGACGACGGCTGCACCGACCTGTGCACATTACCGAAGTGCGGCGACAGCTTCGAGCAGCCGAACATCGGCGAGACCTGCGACCTCGGCGACAGCAACAACAACCTCGGAGATTGCACCGGCGCGTGCCACGACGCCAGCTGCGGCGACGGCTTCGTGTGGGCGAACCACGAGCAGTGCGATAATGGCATGGGTAATAATGCCAATGACAAAATTTGCAAAGCCGACTGCACTGATAACAAATGTGGCGACGGTTTCAAGGGCCCCGGGGAGGAGTGCGACGACGGCAACCTGACGGACGACGACAGCTGCACCGGCGTCTGCAAGCTCGCCACCTGCGGCGACGGCTTCAAGCAGCCGGGCGAGGAGTGCGACGACATGAACCTGATCAACACCGACGCCTGCACCAACGTCTGCAAGGCCGCGAAGTGCGGCGACGTCATCGTTCAGGCGGGCGTCGATGAGTGCGACGACGGCAACGTGAACAACAATGATGCCTGCACCAACACGTGCAAGCTCGCGAAGTGCGGCGACACCTTTATCCAGCCCGGCGAGGACTGCGAGGGGGCCAACCTCAACGGGAAGACCTGCATGACCCAGGGCTTCTCGGGCGGCACGCTGGCCTGCGGCGGGGCGTGCAAGTTCAACACGAACCAGTGTGCCAACATCGCCAACCCCTACACCGTGTGCGCGACCCCGAACACGGCGATACCGGCGCTGGGAGGCGGCGTCACGTCGGTCATCGCCGTCCCTGCGGGAGGCACGGTGACCGATGTCAACGTGTCGATCAAAGCGACGCACACCTGGCCCGGCGACCTCACCTGGACGCTGGTCAAGGGCGGGACCACCCGCGTGATGATCAATCGCGTGCAAAACGGCAACGGCGGCTGCAGCGTCGATAACATCGACGTCGCGCTCGACGACGAGAGCGTCGGCGGTGCGGTCCAGGCCCAGTGCAACGGCGTGGCGCCCGCGGTCAGCGGCAACCGTACGCCCAACGCCGCGTTGAACGCCTACGATAACGTCTCGATGGCCGGCGACTGGACGCTTCAGCCCAACGACCTCGCGTCCGGCGACGGCGGCACCTTCCAGCAGTGGTGCCTGACGATCGCCTGGCAGTAGGTTACAACCGCAGGACGAAGGTCTCGAGGGTCGCAGCGACGACCCCGAGGGCCAGGAGATCGACGAGCATCGCGCTCGCCACGGGAAGGCCGACCAGCCAGGCCACCCCGCGCGCCACGAAGCTCGCCAGATACCTTCGTACATCATGGCTCCGGGTCGCTGAGGAGCGCGGCGGTCTGGACAGTCCGCGAGGGCCTCCGCGTCCGGGGCGATTTCAGACCCGAGGGCCGACCGCCGCCGGCTGCGCTCGATGACTGGCGGCTCCGCGGAGCGCGACCGGCCGTGGCCCGTTTTGTCGGTTCGCCCGGGCCAACCGCTGCCGGGTAGCGCGCCTCTGGCGAAACTCCCCGCGATCGAGGATCATCGAGGGGCAAGGAGGCCTGGTGACGCACACCGTTCATGCGATCCTCATCGTCGACGACGACGACGACATCCGCGAGCTGCTCGCCGAGTTCCTCGAGGACGAGGGATATCGGGTCACGACCGCCAGGAACGGGCTCGACGCCCTCGGGAAACTGCGGGCCGGGAGCGCCCACCCGTGCCTCATCCTCCTCGACCTCATGATGCCGGTGATGAACGGATTCCAGTTCCTGGAGGCGTTCCGCAGCGACCCCGCCCTGTCGCCCATTCCGGTCGCGGTCGTCTCGGCGCACGGGGGGCTCGGGGCTGCGGAGCGCGCCGCGATCGCAGCCCCGATCTTCACCAAGCCGCTCGCGCTCCCCGCTCTGCTCGAGATGGTCGGGCGGCTATGTCAGGACCAGCGGTAGTGTCACTACCAGCGGTAGTGTAACTACCAGCGTGACGCCGCCTCCCGGCGTCTCGCGGACCGTGATCCCGCCGCGTTGCGCCTCGACGACGTGGCGCGCGACCCAGAGGCCCACGCCGAAGCCACCGTGGTGATCGGGCGAGGCGGCGCGCTCGAAGCGTTCGAACATGCGGGTCTGGACCTCCTCGGTGACGCCGCATCCATGATCGACGATGGTGATGATACCGAGGTCGTCGGTGCCTGCGACGGTGATGTGAACCGGCTGCCCCGCGCCGAACTTGAGCGCATTGTCGATGAGATGGCCGAGCGCCTGCCGCAAGCGCACGCGATCGAATCGGCCGACCACCGCGGCGTCCGCCGTCACCTCGAGGGTACATCCGCCGCGCTGGGCGTCGCCGCGGACACCCTCGGCGAGCGACGTGACCAGGGCGCAGAGGTCGAGCGTCTCGAGC
>JAYUXQ010000452.1:0-1800 GCA_043752905.1 Nannocystis sp.
GGTCCGCAGGGCCCGCGCGCGGCGTGCGGTGGCCGCGACGGGGATCTTGTACGCGAGTTATGGGCTGCTCGGGCTGGTTCCGGGGCTCGCGGAGTATCGTGGGGTCGGCCTGGTGGCTGGGTTCTATTTTCTGCCGGCCTGGCTCTTAAGACAGGATCCGGAGGTGCAGCTGCGGTATCAGGTCGGGCCCGACTCGCCGGTGCCGCCGTGGCGCTGGCGCGGCGCGTGGGTCGCGACGGCGGCGGCGCTGCTGCTATTCCCGCCGTTCGTGCTGTGCTTCTGGTGGTTCTATCAACAGGTGTGCGGCGGCGACCTGCGGGTGCTGTCGCCGGTGCTGTGGGCGGAGGGGCTGACGCCGTGGGCGGGCGGGCTCGAGCGGTTCCTGGGCTCGCTGTGTCGCACGCACGCGGATGGCTTCTGGCCGGATGGCCTGCGCTTCCCGGCGAGCTGGACGGCGTGGTACGGGCTCGGGTTTTTACGTCAGGTGGCCGAGGGGCTGTTCGCGGTGGCGCTCGCGGAGGAGGTGTTTCATCGCGGCTATCTCATGAGCGCGCTGGAAGACCTCTGGCCGCCGCGAAGGAAGGTGCTCGGGGTGCGCTTCGGGTTCGGGGCGGTGTTGTCGAGCCTGCTGTTCGCGGTCGGGCACCTGGTCGGGATGGCCCAGGCGGCGCGCCTGGCGACGTTCTTCCCGGCGCTCGTGTTCGCGTGGCTGTGGCGGCGCAGCGGCAGCTTGTGGGCTCCCGCACTGTTTCACACGGCGGCGAACTTGTTGATGGACCTGCTGCTGGCCAGTACATTCCCGTCATGAGCGCGCACGACCAGCACCAGGACGTCGCGCCGGAGGCCGGCAAGGTCGGCGCCTTCTTCGATGTCGACCACACGCTGCTCGACGTCAACTCCGGGGCGCGGTGGCTGCGACACGCGTGGCTCACCGGGCAGACGTCGAGCTTGCAGGCCCTGCGCGCGCTGGGCTGGCTGGTCCGGTATCGCCTGGCGCTGCTCGACCTCGAGGCGGTGACGGTGCTGGCGGCGAAGGATTATCGCGGGCGGTCGGCGGCGGACCTCGACGCAGAGGCCCGCTCATGGTTTCGCCGCGACATCGAGGCGCACGTGTGCATCGAGGGTCGGGCGCGCGTGGCGGAGCACCAGGCGAAGGGGCACGTGGTCGCGCTGTTGACCTCGGGGACGCGGTTCTCGGTGACGCCGCTGGCGGAGCTGCTCGGGGTGACGCACCTGCTGTGCACCGAGCTCGAGGTCGAGGGTGGCGAGTTGACGGGGCGGCACATCGCGCCGGCGTGCGCGGGGGCGGGCAAGGTGGTGTACGCCGGGCGCTTCGCCGCCGAGCATGGGATCGACCTGTCCCAAAGTTACTTTTATACGGACAGCTACAGCGACCTGCCGATGCTCGAGCGGGTCGGCTGTCCTCGCGTCGTCAATCCGGACCCGCGCCTCAAACGGCGCGCGCGGACCCGGGGCTGGGAGATCGAGAGATGGACAGCATACTGAGCGAGATCGGGCCCATCGCGGGCATCATCGACGCGGCGATCGCCGAGGACCTCGCCAGCGGCGACGTCACGGGTCGCGTCACTGTACCGGCGCACACCCGCTGGCGGGCCAGGCTGGTCGCCAAGGACAAGCTGGTGGTCGCCGGCGGGGCGGTCGCGCGGGCGGTGTTTCTTCGCGTCGGTCCCGAGATCACGGCCGAGGTGCACTTGCGAGACGCCGAGGTGGCCGCGCCGGGGACGGTGCTGATGGACCTCGAGGGCAACGCGCGGGCGCTGTTGGCGGCCGAGCGCACGG
>JAYUXQ010000453.1:0-1799 GCA_043752905.1 Nannocystis sp.
AGCGGAACAGGGCCTCGAGGTCGAGCAGCGCCCACGCGGGGGGCGGGAGGTCGTCGAGCGGGGGCTGCTCGCCGCGGTGGACGCCGTGGGGGCGCTCGCCGTGATCGATCCAGCGGCGGAGCAATTCGGGGACGGTGCGCTCGGCCTCGAATTGCACGAAGGTGTCGGCCTCGGGGTAGCTGCGGAGCAGCTCGGCGCCGTCGACGGTGAGGTGGTGCTGACCGCTCTGATAGCACTCGGCGAGGATCACGACGGTGGTCGGCCAGCGGCGGCGGATGTCCTCGAGGACAGCCGCGAGCAGGTCGTCGCGCCGCGGCGGGCGGTGAAACGGCGTGATGGCGACGACGACGGCGGCGGGGTCGCCGTCGGCCAGATGGGCGAGCAGCTCGTCGGGGTGCACGCCGAGGCGGGCGCGGCCGTCGCCTCGCCACTCGAGGCCCGAGCTCGGCAGGGCGTACGCGCTGACCAGCTCGACGGGCCACGCCTGCGCGAGCACGGAGGCGAGCTGCACGGCGCCGAGGTCGGCGAAGTAGGGGTAATCGATGTAGTCCCGCGCCACCGAGACCGGCGGATGCACGATCAGGACGCGGGGCGCGGGCATCTCCGGCACGATAGCACGTGGCGCGGCGGGCGGGCCCGTGTAGGATGGGCGCGATGGACGGGCACGGCGGGACGAAGATCCTCCAGCACGAGGAGGCGGCGCACGAGCGTCGCAACTGGGTGCGGTTGACCTTCGACTGCAACGACCGCTGCGTGTTCTGTCTCGACGCGCACACGCACGACGGGACGGTGCGCGCGCGCGAGGAGATCAAGCAGCAGATCCTCGACGGGCGGCGCAAGGGGGCCGAGCGGCTGATCCTCAGCGGGGGCGAGCCGACGATCCACCCGGACTTCGTCGACTTCGTGCGGCTCGGGCGGCTCGCCGGGTATCGCAAGGTCCAGACGGTCACCAACGGGCGGATGTTCGCGTACGGCGAGTTCCTGCGGCGATCGCTGGACGCGGGGCTCGGCGAGATCACCTTCTCGATCCACGGGCCCAACGCGAAGATCCACGACGCGCTGGTCGGCACGCGCGGGGCCTTCGACGAGGAGGTGATCGGGCTCAAGCGGGCGCTCGCCGATGGCCGGCCGATCGTCAACATCGATGTCTGCGTCAATCGCGGCAACGTCAAGCAGCTGCCGGAGCTGCTGGCGACCTTCACGGCGATGGGCGTGCGTGAGTACGACCTGCTGCACGTGATCCCGTTCGGGCGCGCGTACACCGAGGGCAAGGACACGCTGTTTTATGACCTCGAGGAGATGCGGCCGTATCTGCTCGAGGCGTTCTCCTATGCGCGTAGGCCGGGGATCCACATCTGGCTCAATCGCTTTCCGCCGCAGCACCTCGAGGGCTTCGAGGATCTGATCCAGGACCCGTACAAGCTCGGGGACGAGGTCCGCGGGCGCAAGGAGGAGTACGCGCATCTGCTCGAGCGCGGCGTGCCGCTCGACTGCCGCGCGCCGCATCGCTGCGGGTACTGTTATCTGCAGCCGCTGTGCGACACGCTCGACGAGGTGCGGGCGCGGGTGGAGGACGCCGACTTCGCGGTGCTGCGCGTCGACACCACGTGGGAGGCCCAGCAGGCGCCGGTGTATGGCGGCGATCCTGCGAGCAGGAAGCGGGCGGAGACGCAGATGGCGCTGCGGGCCAGGCACGCGGGGCAGGACTCGGGCGCGGAGGCGGAGGCGGCGGCCGCGATGGCGCCGGAGCCTGTCCTTGTGGACAGGTCGAAAGTCGCGCCGCGGCTGAGATTGCCGCT
>JAYUXQ010000454.1:0-1799 GCA_043752905.1 Nannocystis sp.
GCCGACCCCGAAGCGCAGCGTCACCACCCGGTCGTCGCCGTCCGCCACCGCCACCACCACCGCGCGACCGCTCGTCGACAGCAACCGAGCCGCCCGCAGCAGCCCCAGCGTCCACGCCCACTGCACCCGCGGCACATCACGCAGCCGCAGCAGCGCCTCCGTCCGCGCGACCGTGAAGCTGCGTCGCGCCTGCCCGTCCGCCGCGCCCCGTCGCAGGCGCCCTAGCACCGTCTGCACCCCTCCGCTGAGCACCACCGCGACCCTACCACGACCCGGGCCCCGCCAACGTACCGCTCCACCTCACTGTCCTGTCGACGAGCGTCCCGTGGCGGCCGTGCGCGCCAGGGCTCAATTCGCCCGGCATACCCGTCGAGGCGCCTCACACGCGCGTCAACTGGCCTCAATACAGTAGATACGATATGGCCAGTTACAGGTGCGGTTTGTAAAGCTGAGCCAATATCTATGGGCCTTCCACTCGGCGAGGCCGGCCGCGTCCCCGGGCGCGACGGCGTTGAGGCCGACCCGTGCCGACTTGAGTTTGTCCGCGGAGCTCCAGTCGGCGCACGTCGACGCAGGGTCCTCGAGATATACATCGCCGGCCGGGTTGACGTTCGTCCACACCCTCTCCTTGAACAAAATCTCGCCCTGCTCGGTAGTGGTGACGCCCTCGCCGGGCCCGAATTGAATGAGCTCGGGGTAGCTGGCGGCGACAATGAGTCCGCCCGGGAGGATGAAGGGCCGGCCGAGGCCGTCCGGGTCGGGCTCGACGAAGCTGTTGGGGGACCCCTTGCTATCGGCGAGCAGGGCCCGGTATCTGTAGGGATTCTTATAGCCCGCCTGCGTGGCCATGACCTCACAGGCCAGGTCGGCCCCCGCGCGCGTGCCCATATCTCCCGTAAACACTTGTGATGACAGGAAAATCCGGCGTCCGAAGAATCCACAGTCGATATCGCAGCCAGCCTGACCGAACTCGCCGGGATCACCCGAGCCGTTGAGCGCGCCGTCGTCGCACTGCTCATGGCCCGCGTCGAGCTCACCATCCCCACATCGGTTGATGGTGCAACTATCGTCACACTGACCGTATTCCGGGCCATTCGCCTCGCCTGCATCGCAAGCCTCGAGCGCCGCGAACACGAAGCCGTCCCCGCAGGTGCCGAGCTGGCAATCCGATCGGCAATACCCGGTGTCGACGTTCTCGTTCGCCTCGTCGCAGGTCTCGACCCCGACGTGGACCTTGCCGTCGCCGCAGACGTTGGGCTGGCACACGTCCGTGCAAGCGGCGTAAATTGCGTTTCCGATGCCCTCGTCGCAGCCCTCCCCAGGGTCGAGTACGCCGTCGCCGCAGGTCTGACCGGCTTCGCCGGTCATCCCGGAGGTGCCCGTCGAGCTGCCCGTGGTCGGCTCGGGGCTGTTCGACGAAGTCGGGGGCTCCGGGCCGCCGTCGTCAGGCCCGGGAACGTCGCCGCTCGATGACGAGGTGGTCCCGCTATCGTCACTCGTGCCGAACTCCGCGGGACACCCAGCGAGCAGGGCGAGGGCGCCGACCACGGCAAGGAAGTGGTGATCGATCGGCATATCTATTGCTGCTCCACGCAGTACAGCGCGGCGTTGTCGTAACAATCAGTGGTGGGGTACCCGATGAATGCGTCGGCGTCGATCCAGGTCGAGTCCGTGGCATCGCTATACCCGTAGGTAGCCGACCCCTCGTCGCTCTCCCAGTCGGCGCAGAAATCGATGCCCGGATAGGGCTGGCCGTCGATCGTCGTCGCGGTCCACACCGGGATGTTGCGCGTCTTCCC
>JAYUXQ010000455.1:0-11349 GCA_043752905.1 Nannocystis sp.
GGGATCGGCGTCGTCGCCCTCGCCGAGCTCCCTCTCGATCGATCGCTTGGCGTCCTGCAGCACCGACCAGGCCTCGCCCAAAATGCCGATGCTGGCCCGCGCGAGCAGCAATGCGGTGTGCGCCTGATACACGCGCAGGATCGTCTCCTGGCGCGCGCGCTCCTTGCCGAGCTGGGCCAGCGCGACGCCGGCACGCGCCATTGCCTTGGCATTTTTGAGCTTGCCGAAGGTGTAGATGGGGACGACGAAGTCGGCGTTGAAGCGGACCGTGACGCCAGCGCCGCCGAGCTGCTTGAAGTAGCCGCGCACGGTGTCGATGTCGACGCCGCCGGGCGGGCGACAGAACTGGAAGTCGATCGGGGTGGTGGTGCCGAGCGCGTCGCTGGCCGGCAAGGTGAGGTCGTCGCAGCGGGTCTGGAAGCCGGGCGCGAGCGCGGTGGTCGTCTTGATGACGGGGACCCAGGCGAAGCGGGCCTTGAGCAGGACGGCCTCGAGCTGCTCGACCTGCGCGTCGGCGGCCCTTATCAGCGGGTTTTGTAGGCCGAACTCCACGATCTGGGCGCGCGTCAGCTCCGGGACGCCCGCGGGGCGCGGGCCGTAGGCGTCCATGCGACGCGCGGGCGGGAGGTCGAAGAGGTCGCTGGCGCTGGCGGTCCCGGCGGTGCGCGTGGCGGTGACGGTGGTCGCCGGTGATGTGGGCTCGACGGCCGGGCTGGTCTTCGGGACAGGTGCGGACTTGCTGGCCTTTGGGCCAGGTTTGCTGGCGGGCGCGCCGGCGCGGGGCGGAGCCGCGGGGGCGAGACCGGGAGCGGGAGGCGTGACGCGGCCGACGTCGGGGGGGTCGGGCGAGAACTTCGGGGCCGGTGCGACGCCGGGCTTGGCGGCGGGGTCGGGGGAGGACGGGCGCGCCGAGGGGGCGAGGTCGGAGCGACCGATCGCGTCGGGGCTCGCGGGGCTGGCCGAAGGGGCAGGTGCGCTCGACTGCGCCAGCACGGGCGAGGCGAGCGAGAGGACGACGAGTGAGAGCGCGGCGAGCGAGGCGAGCGAGAGCGCGGCGAGCGAGGCGAGCGAGCGCCTGCCGGGCGAACGGAGCGGACCGGGGCCCGACGAGGCGGGCGAGGGCGCTGCGAGCAGCGTGCCAGGGGAGCGGCGCGAGCACGGCGGCGCAGGAGTCAGCCTTGGCACGGCATACTTTTAGGGCGCACGGCGCGGGGATTCAAGCGCCGCCGGGGGCCCGGGAGCACAAAGCCGCGGTCGTGGTCCACGTTCGCGCCGGTGAGCGATCGACGATGATCGCTTGCGCGATCCCCGACCGGGTTGCCATGGTTGCGCCGTGACCACGTCGTACGCCCGCCTCGATCGCTTGCCCCACCAGGATCGCCGCCTGCTCCGCTTCACCGGCGTCGACCTGCGGCGCTTCCTGCAAGGGCTGCTGTCGGCCGACATGAACGGTCTGCGTCCCGGGCACGCGCAGCCGGCCGCGATCCTGACGGTCAAGGGCAAGCTGGTCAGTGAGGCGATCGTGCTGTGTGGCGTGGACGAGTCGATGGCACTGGCGGTGCCGGCCGAGATCGCGGAGGCCGTGACGGCGCTGATCGATCGCCACATCATCATGGACGACGTGCAGGTCAGCCTCGATCCGGCGCAGCGCTTCGCGCTGGTGTGGCCCGAGAGCGTCGACGCGGGCGACGGGGTCCAGCGGTTCGCGACGCGGCACCCGGCGCCCGGCTGCCTGCTCGTCGGTGAGGAGGCGGCATTGAATGCGGCGCTCAAGGGGCTGTCCGAGGCGGACGAGAACGCGTGGAACCTGCACCGCGTCGCCGCGGCGGCGCCGGCGTGGGGCCACGAGATCACGGCGGAGAGCTTCCCGCCGGAGGTCGGCTTCGTGGCCGCGGTCAGCTATGAAAAGGGCTGCTACATGGGCCAGGAGCCGCTGGCGCGGATCCATGCGCGCGGGCAGGTCAATCGCGTGATGGTCCAGATCCAGGCCGGCAGCGTGCCTCCCGGGCCGGTGACGCTGGCGAGCGAGGATCGGCCGGCGGCGGGGCGCTGGACCACGTGGGCGAGCAGCCTGGCCGGCGCGGTCGGGCTGGCGATCGTGCATCGCTCGGTGGCGAAGGTGGGGACGATGCTGACGGCCGAGGGCGTCGGGGCTGTCAAGGTATGCTCGGGTCCGCTGGGCGACGATCCAGGCACGCCAGGCAAGCAACGCGCCGCGAGCGTGCAGCTCGGCAAGCGCTGAAGCGAGGCGGCGCCGCGACGCCCGGTGAGCGGCGGGCGTCGTGATGGGGGGACGCGCGAAGCGACAGAAACCTCGCCGTCAGGGCACGCGAGCGCCGGTCGCGAGTGCGTCGATGACTTCAGACCGCGAGCACGGCCTTGGCCGCGTCGTGGCCGCTTTGGACGGCGGACTCGATCGTCGCCGGGAGGCCGGTGCGGACCCAGTCGCCGGCCATGTAAAGGCCGCGAATGGGACCGCGGGTCTCGGGGCGGCAGTGATAGGTGCCGGCGGCATGCGAGATGGTCGCGCGCTTCTCCTTGATCGCGCGAAACAGGCGGATCGTCGGGACGCGGCCCGGGAAGTAGCGCTCGAGTTCGCCGCGCAGCAGCTCCTGCAGGGCCTCGGGCGGGTCGTCGATGCATGCCCGCGCCCCGGAGATCGTACAGTTCATCAGGACGTCGCCGCCCTCGCTGCCCTCGATCTGCGAGCGGTTGAACATCCAGTGCAGCGGGCTGCCGACCAGGCCGACGAAGGGCTCGGTGAACGGGGCCCTGTCGACGGTGAACCACAGGTTGACGATCGGGCTGGTCTTGAGGCGGGCGATGTCCTGATAGACGGGGTGGGCCGGCCAGGTGCCCGCGAGCAGGTCGAGGAAGGCGTGCGGCGGGACGGCGGAGATGACGGTGCCGGCCTCGATCTGCTCGCCCGACTTGAGGGTGACGCCGGTGATCTGGGTGCCGTTGATGTCGAGCGCACGCACGGGCTCACCGACGCGGACGTCGCTGCCGCGGGCGCGCAGGTAGGTGAGCGCCTGGTCGACGTAGAGGCGGCTCAGCGGGACCTTGGGCACGCCGAGGCGCGAGGCGTCGCGGGTGCTGAGGAAGGCGCGCTCGAGCACGGCGGTGAACATCGCCGCGGAGGACACGAGCGGGTCGTCGTTGAGGGTGCCCCAGATCAGCGGGTCCCAGAAGGCGTTGCGCAATGCGGGGGTCTGGCCGAGGCGGCGTAACCAACTATCGCAGGTCTCATTGTCGTCGGGGCGGGCGACCTCGCCGCGCAGGACGAGGCCGGCGCGCAGGACCGCGGCCTTGTCGAGCAGGCCGAGGCCACGCATTGCGAGCAGGCCGGTGGCGAGGTGCAGCGGGGCGGGCAGCGCCGGACAGTCCAGGTTCATTTTTTTGCCGCCCGGCTTGAACATGTGGACGCTGAGGTTGCGCTGGAAGTAGATGCCGTCGACGGAGTCGATCGTGCGCAGGAAGGCGAGGGTCTCGCGGTAGCAGCCCATCAACAGGTGCTGGCCGTTGTCGAGCTCGCGGCCGGTCGCGGCGTCGGGGAAGGAGCGCGCGCGGCCGCCTCCGGCTCTGGTGGCCTCGAGGACGGTGACCTGACGGCCGGCCTCGGCGAGCCGGACGGCCGCGGACAGGCCCGCGAGGCCGGCGCCGAGGATCAGGACGCGCTCGGCGGGGACGGATGACTTCGGATCGTTCATGACTGCACGAGGTGGCGCTGCGAGCCCGGCGCTTTAGAAGCCAGAGAGGCTCGCGCGCGCGATGGCGAGGGCGGCGACCCGGAGCTTGTCGCGGCGGCGCAGCGAGGCGCGGCGGGTGAAGACGTTGTAGTTGCGGGCGCGGATCTCCGCGAGGATCTCGTAGTAGGTGCGGCCCATGATCTCGGCGGGTAACAGGCGCCGGTGCTTGAGCTCCGGGAGGATCTGCCACGCGGCCTGGTACTCGCGCTCGGCGGCGGCGGCGAAGTCCGCGGCGGCGGCGACGAAGCGGCCGTCGTAGCGGTAGTCGAGGATGTCGGCCTCGGTCAAATGGTGGCGCGCGAGCAGGTCGGCGGGGAGGTACACGCGGCCGCGGACGGCGTCCTCGGCGACGTCGCGCAGGATGTTGGTGTACTGCAGCGCGAGCCCGAGGTGCTCGGCGTAGCGGCGGGCGGCGGGCGTCTGGTCGCGAAAGATGGCGATGCACAGGAAGCCGACGCACGAGGCGACGCGGTAGCAGTAGAGGCGCAGCTGCTCCATGTCGTCGTAGGTGCTGCGCTCGAGGTCCATGGCGACGCCGGCGATGATCTCGTCGAACGCCTCTCGAGGGTAATTGAAGACGGCGTTGGTGCGCACGAGGCCGCGGCCGAGCTCGGTGTGCGGCGGGTCCTCGCCGAGGTAGGGGTCCTCGTAGATGCGGGCGACCTCGGCGGTCCACTCGTCGAGGCCCTTGCGGGCGGCGGCGTCGCCCTCGGGGCCGCGGATACGCTCGTCGACGATGTCGTCGACGACGCGGCAGAACTCATAGATCTGCTGGAGCCCGTCACGCTGCTGGGGGTCCAGGAACAGGAACGCGAACTTGAAGTTCGAGTTGGATCGCTGTCGCAGCCGCTGCCACAGCGCGGCGGGGGTTCTTAGCGCGCGAGCGAGGTCCATGGTCCTGTCGATCGAGTCCGGGGGGACGAGCGTCGCGGCCTAGACCTCGCCGCGGATGAAGCGACGGCCGAAGGAGAAGAGCGAGCGGACGGCGATGCCGGCCATGTCCTTGCGCTCGAGCATGGGCCGGAAGGCGAGCACCTCGTAGTCGAGGTCCTCGATGCGCTGGAGGATCGCCATGCCGCCGCGCCAGGTGGCCTCGAGCTCCATCGACAGGCCGGGCTCGACCTTGCGGATCAGCGGGCGGCCGCGCAGGAACATGGCCCGGCAGCGCGCGACGGAGAAGGCCATCAGGTCCTTGAAGGCGCGCGTGTGGCGGGCGGCGAGCAGGTCCTCGCGCGGCACACAGAAGTGCACGAGGTCCTCCTCGGGGATGTAACAGCGGCCGCGCGGGGTGTCGACGCTGAGGTCTTGCAGGAAGTTGGCGATCTGCAGCGCGGCGCAGATCTCGTCGCTGTAGCGGTGCAGCTCGGGCTCCTGGTGACCGTGCACGTAGAGCACGAGCTGACCGACCGGGTTGGCCGAGTGCATGCAGTAGTGACGCAGCTCGGCGAAGGTCGCGTAGCGCTTCTTGGTCAGGTCCATGCGAAAGGCGGTCAGCAGCGCCTTGAATGGGCCGATCGGGATGTTGTGGCGGCGCACCGTGTCGCGCAGGGCGAGGAACACGGGGTGGGCGACGTCGCGGTGATACGCGGCCTCCAGCAATTGCTCCCAGCGATCGAGGGACTCGACGCGGCGGTTCTCATAACGGGGCTCGTCGGCGAAGTCGTCGGCGGTCCTGGCGAACGCGTAGATCGCCATGACGTGCGGGCGCAGGTGGGCCGGCAAGAAGCGCGAGGCGACGGGGAAGTTCTCGTAGTGGGTGGTCGCCATGCGCTCGCAGAAGCGGTAGGCGGTCTCGACGGTCCACGGCCCGGGAGGGGCGCCGTCGGGCGGGTTCCAGCGCGGGCCGGCGTCCTCGTCGGCGGGCGGAGGCGGGACGCAGAACAATCGCGGTTCGGTGGCGCTGACCATAAAGACCTCGGAGAGATAGCGGACGTAACGAGCGAGAAGGATCGAGCGAAATGTCGGGGTTACACGAGCCGGACGTTACGTGGCACAGGCTGCGAGCGGATCGCGGGTGACTGTAGCCGATGTGCCGGCCCCGGGGGCCCCGGAGTGAGGGATCGCCGCGTGGACGTTTGCGACGGTTTTTCTATTGCCGCAGGTGCCGTAGCAACGTCACGGCGCATTCGTGCTTGACTTCGCCCGACTCGATGAGTCGCGCGACGAGGATCTCCAGCTCGGGGCCGACGGCACCGGCGCCGATCGCCACCGACCGGGCGTGCAGCGACATGTGCCCGCGCTGGATGCCCTCGGTCGCCATCGCGCGCAGGGCGGCGAGGTTGCTGGCGAGGCCGGCGGCGGCCATGACCTGCCCGAGGACGTGGCCGCCCTGGGGGCCGAGGATCTGCAGCGCGAGGCGGGCGGCGGGGTGGACCTTGGTGGCGCCACCGACGGTGCCGACGGCGGTGGGTAGGCTGATCGCGCCCTCGAGCCAGCCGTCGGCGGCGACCTTCCAGGTCGCCAGAGGGCTGTAGACGCCCGATCGGGCGGCGTAGGCGTGGGCGCCGGCCTCCATGGCGCGCCAGTCGTTGCCGGTAGCGAGGACGACGGCATCGACGCCGTTCATCACGCCCTTGTTGTGCGTGGTGGCCCGGTAGGGGTCGAGCTCGGCGAAGCGCGAGGCGGAGGCGATGCCGGCGGCGACGGCGTCGCCAGACCAGCCGGTGGCCGCGAGGGCGGCGGGCGGGACCCGGCAGTTGACGTGCGAGCAGCGGCGGTCGGCGAGGTTGCTGAGGATCCGCAGCCCCGGGAGCCAGCCGGTGAGGGCCTGGAGCTGCGGGGCGAGGACCTCGGCGATCGTGTTGAGGAGGTTGGCTCCCATGGCGTCCTGACAGTCGACGACGGCGTGGACGACGAGCATGTCGGGGGCGAGGACGCGGACCTCGAGGTCACGCGCGCCGCCGCCACGGGCGACGAGCCGCGGGTGGGCGCCGTCGGCGAGGGCGAGCAGGTCGGTGCGGGCCTTGTTGATCGCGGTGGCGGCCTCGATCGGATCCTGCGCGGAGTGGCCGCGCGTCAGCTGGACCTGGGCGATCATCCATGGCGGATCGGATCGGGCGACGAAGCCTCCGCCGGCGCGGACCATCTTGGCGGCGTTGGAGGCGGCGGCCACCACCGAGGCCTCCTCGACGGCCATCGGCACGAGATAGTCGACGCCGTTGATGCGAAAGTTGGTGGCGACGGCGAGCGGGACGGAGAGGGTGCCGACGACGTTCTCGATTAAATTGTTGGCGCTGGCGAGGTCGAGGCTGCCGGGGTCGAGGGCGCAAAAGCCGTCGCGCGGCAGGCCGGTGGCGGCGGCGACGGCGTCGCGGCGGGCGTCGATCGGGAGCTTGAAAAAGCCGCCGAGGCGCGAGCACAGCGGGGGGCGGGGGTCGACGCGCAGGCCCGGCGCGGCGACGCCGAGGCGGTTGAGCAGGTACAGGCCGTGTTGCTTGCGCAGGCGCTCGCCGAACAGGTCGAGGGCGCCCCGGCTGGCCGCGAAGACGACGACGAGGTCGCCGCCGCCTGCTCCCGAGGGCTTGGCGGCGAGGCCCATCTCGCTGGCGAGCGCGAGCACGTCGGCGATCGCGGGGCTGAGGATCGGGGCGCCGCTGAGGGTCTGGAGGGTGGTGAGGCCCTCGTTGTGATGCTGTACGCCGAGGCGGATCGCGGTCAGGCCGAACTCGACGCTCGCGTGGACGTAGCCGGCGAGGAAGGACTCGCTGCCGGCCGAGAGCTGGTCGATCGCGCGGGCGTAGGCGGGGCGGTCGTGCTCGGCGGCGGCCCGGATCTGCTTGACGAAGGAGGAGGTGACCGCGGGGGCGCCGACGTCGACGAAACCAACGTGCAGCCACGAGGGGTGCGGGAGGGCGACGGGCGCGGCGTCGCGGGTGAAGCGAAGGGTGCCGCCGAGCACGGCGGCCGCGACGTCGCCGCCGCTGCCGCCGCCCTGGGCGTGGTGGTGGGCGGCGCGGGCCAGATCGAGCGCGAGCGCGCGGGTGGTCGGGTCGGCGAGGTCGTGGCCGGACTCGGCGAGGTGAAAGCCGACGACGGCGGCCGCGACGGCGGCGCTCGAGCCGAAGCCGAGCTTGCGGGCGCCGCGACAAAACGGGCCCGACTCGACGCCGGGGACGTCGCCGATCGGCGTGCCTGTCCCGGAGGACAGGTGCTCGCGGACGCGGGCGTGGGCGGCGAGGCTGAGGTCGCTGGGGGCGGTGCGCTCGTCGCCGGGGGCGTCGTGGGCGATCGCGCGGATATCGACGGCGGTGACGACGGCGGGCACGCCCTCGAGCACGGCGTACTCGCCGATCAGGAACGCCTTGCCGGGCGCGGAGACGGGGCGGCGTGTCATGGCTGTCCTCCGGGACAGGTGCGCACGGGGGCCTGCTGGGGCGAGAGCGGGAGCGTCGGGGCCTCGGACCAGGGGCTGCGCGGGGGCGGCAGCGGGGCGCCAGGGCGCGGGGCGCGAGGGGGCGTCGAGGGGGGCATGCGGCGGCCGGGCGCGGGGGCCTCGGGGCCGAGCTGCGCGATCGGACAGGTCTTCGGGGACAGGTCCGGGTGGCCGGAGGGACAGGTGCGGGGGGACATGCGCGGGCTCATGCGAGGAGTTCGACGGCGGCGTCGGGGCCGGGGCCGAGGATGTCGACGGTGTGCACGCCCGGGACGGCGGCGAGGCGGGTGGCCAGCGGTCCGGCGGTCTCGGGGCGGCACAGGACCTTGACGTGGGGGCCGGCGTCGCTGGTGACGTAGCCCTCGAGGCCGTCCCTGCGGGCCGCCCAGACCTCCTGGATCGCGGCGAGGGTGGTGCCGTTCCAGTACATCAGCGGCGGCACGGTGGCGAGCATGCAGGCGTGCATCTTGAAGCAGCTGTGCTCCATGACGGCGCCGAGGGCCTCGAGGTCGCGGGCGCCGAGGGCCTGCTCACCGCTGGCGAGGTCGGCCTCCGAGGTGGCGACCCAGGCGGGGTAGTAGGGAGAAGTGTCGGCGCTGCGCTGCATGCCGTCGGTGGAGCCGACCGGCTTCTTGCCCTTTGCGGTGTGGACGATCAGCAGGCGCAGGTCCCAGTGCCCGGCGCCGAACAGCGGGCGCGCGCGGCAGTCACTGCCGTCGGCGAGGTCGCCACGGAGCTGACGGACGAAGCCGCCCCACAGCGAGCGCGCGGCGGAGCCCGAGCCGCGGCGGGCGAGCACCGACAGGGCGCTGCGATCCTCGAGGTCGAGGCCGAAGGCGCCGGCGGCGGCGAGGGTCAGCGCGGCGAAGCCCGAGGCGGACGAGGCGAGGCCGGCGGCGGTCGGGAGATGATTGGTGGAGGTGACGGCGCAGGGGGGGCGGGCGTCGGTATGCGTCGAGCGCCACACGCGGTCGAGGTGGCGAAACACCTTGGTGGCGGCGCCAGGGTCGGCGGCGCCGTCGAGCACGAAGCTGTCGTGGTCGGCGGCGCGCACGGTGGTGTCGCTGCGCAGGCGCTCGAGCGTGAGGGACAGCGAGCCGACCGCGGGCAGGTTCTGGTCGGGCGCGCCGGGGCGCTTCCCCCAGTACTTGATGAGGGCGATGTTGGTATGCGCGACGGCGCGGGCGGCTCTCACGGGGTCACCTCTCGAAGGGGCTCGGGGCGGGCGGTGCGACGCACGAACATGTCCGCGGGGACAGGCGGCTTCAAGCGCTCACCTCGACGGCGAGTGGTTGATAGATCTCGAAGGCGGCGATCAGCGGCGCGGGGTCGGGTGGGGGGAGGACGAGGAGGCAGCCGCCACCGCCGGCGCCGGTGAGCTTGGCCCCGCGGGCGCCGGCGGCGAGGGCGGTGACTTGCAGGGCGTCGAGGGCGGGGGAGGAGACGTCGATGGCGCCGAGGAGGGCGTGGGCGATGTTCATGATCTCGCCGAGGGCGGTGAGGTCGTGGCGGGCGAGGGCGTCGATGCCGGCCTCGGCGGCGGCGGCGAGGGCCGAGAGGGTGGGGCGAAGGATCGCGGGGTGGCGCTCGAGGCGGGCGCGGACCTTGCCGACCTGGGTCGCGGTCGACCGCGGGATGCCGCTCGGGATCAGGAGCAGCGGGAGCGGGCCGCCGAGGGTGACGGGCTCGGCACCGGCGCCGCGGACGAAGCGCAGCACGCCGCCCTGCGCGGCGACGCGGCTGTCGAGGCCGGAGGGCTCGCCGTGGAACACGCGCTCGCCGGCCATCGAGGCGGCGACGATGTCGTCGAGCGGGGCGTCCTGGCCGAGCACGAGGCGGGCGAGGGCGACGGTCAGCGCGGCGGAGGATCCGAGGCCGGCGCGCGCGGGCAGACAGGTGGTGCCGGTCAGGGACCAGCCCGTGACGGGTCCGTCGCAGTGCGAGAGGACGTCGAGGCAGGCGCGGACGACCGGGTGTTCGCTGTCGGCGGTGAGCTCGAGGTCGAGCTGCCACTGCGGGATCGCCAGGGTGATCGGGAGGTCCGGGCGCGCGCGCGGGGTGGCGCGCAGGCACAGGCCCTGCGGCAGTCCGGCGGCGATCGCCGGGTGGCCGTAGACCACCGAGTGCTCGCCGAGCAAGATGACCTTGCCGCAGGCCTCGGCGTGTTCGTGCAGCGGGATCGACATGGGGTCACGGCACCCAGCGGGCGAGGGTCGGGCCGAGGATCCGCGGGCAGCGTTGCAGCTCGGCGAGGTCGCGGGATCCGGTGAGCAACATGAGGCTGCGGACGGTGTGGGTCAGGCGTTGCAGGAAGGCGAGGGCGCCGTCGTAGCCGCCCGCGCGGTGGGCCTTGAGCAGGGGGGCCGCGAGGCCGCCCGCGGTCGCGCCGAGGGCGATCGCCTTGGCGATGTCGGTGCCGGTTCGCAGGCCGCCGGTGGCGATGATGGTGAGGCCGAGTCCTTGCAACTGCACGAGCGAGGCGGCGGTCGGGATGCCCCAGTCCCACAGCTCATCGGCGAGCTGGCGCTCGGTCTCGTCGACGGCGCGGTGGGCCTCGACGGCGACCCAGGAGGTGCCGCCGGAGCCGCTGACGTCGACGTGTTGCACGCCGCACGCCTTGATCAGGGTGGCGACGCCGCGCGACAGGCCGCAGCCGGTCTCCTTGACGACGATCGGGATCGGCAGCTCACCGACGAGGCGACGGATGGTCTCCAGGCCCTTCGAGAAGTCGCGGTCGCCACCGGGCTGGACGATCTCCATCGCGGGGTTGAGGTGGATGCACAGCGCGTCGCTGCCGGTCTCGCGGCACAGCTCGGCGATCTGCTCGGTGGTCATGGTGCGGGCCTGGACGAGCCCGAGGTTGCCGAGCAACAGGACGTTGGGGGCCTGCTCGCGGACCTTGAAGGTCCAGGTGGTGTTCGGGCGCACGAACATGGCGCGCTGCGAGCCGAGGCCGAAGCCGAGGCCGAGCACGTCGGCGGCGCGGGCGAGGTCCTGGTTGATCGCGGCGGCCTCGTCGGTGCCGCCGGTCATCGCGGAGATGATGATCGGCGCCGTGAGCTGCTTGCCGAGCAGGGTGACGGTGCTGTCGACGGCGTCGGCGTGCATCTCCGGCAGCGCGTTGTGGACGAGCTCGACCTGCTCGAAGAGGCTGGTCTTCTCGCGGAAGTTGACGTTGTCGCCGGCGCACAGGGCCAGGTGATCCCTCTTGCGCTGCGAGATGTCGAG